>JBKJQC010000800.1:0-5931 GCA_046593995.1 Polyangiales bacterium | reverse complement strand
GATCGATCTCCCGGGCTTCGGTGCATCGGGCGCGTTGTCACTCGGGACCGCGCCTTGGGAGGCGCTCGCGGAGGCGACGCTCGACGTCGTCGCGACGCTCAAGCTCGGGCGCGTCGCGATGATCGGCCACTCCATGGGCGCCGCCGTGGCCATCGTCGCAGCCGCGGATCGCCCGGAATTCGTCGAGCGGCTCGTCCTCGTCGCCCCCCCCTGCTACCGAACGCACGCCCCTTCGCTCGAGGAGCGGCTGCTCGAGGCGCCGTTGCTCGGTTCGACCGTGTTCCGTCGCTTGCTCGGGCCGGCGGTGCTGCGCCGTTACGTCGGCGGCGAGGGCCGAGCCACGCTCGCACCGACCTCGGTGGCGAGCACCTTCGCGATGCTGACGGCGTCGGGCGCGCCGGCGACGATCGAGGCGCGACTGCCGAAGGTCCGCGCGCCGGCGCTCGTCGTGTGGGGGCGTGACGACGACGTCGCGCCGTGGTCGCACGGCACGCGGCTCGCGCGTGAGCTCTCCGGCGCCCGACTCGAGATCCTCGACTGCGGCCACTTCCCCGAGGCCGAGCGACCGGCAGCGCTCTCGACGCTGGTGTCCGAGTTCCTCGACGACGCCCTGATCCGTGACGGCGACACGCGACGCCCCGCGAGCCGCCACGGCACGGTACGCTGACCGCGCCACATGGATCAGCGCGCGATTGCCCGGTTCCGCGGGAACAAGGGAGCCATCGTCGGGCTGGTCATCGTGCTCTCGATCGTCGTGTTCTCCTTCGGCGTGCCGCTCGTGATGTCGGGCTCACCCTACGTGCCGGACTTCGAGCACGGGCGCGGTCCGTTCGGCACGCCGGGACCACCGACGCGTCTGCACTGGCTCGGCACCGACAGCATCTTCCGTGATCTGCTCCTGCGCCTCGCGCACGGCGGAAGGCTCTCCCTCGAGGTCGCCGTCGCCGCGACGTTCATCGCGATCACGATCGGCACCGCGACGGGGGTGCTCTCCGGATATTTCAAGGGTACGCGCGTGCGTCTCGACCAGATCGCGGACGTGGTCGCCTGCGCGGCGGTGGTCGCGGGGGCGGTCGCGTTCGCGATGGGTGCCGAGGACGGAGGGTTCCGCGCGCTCGGATTCGCTGCCTGGTCGGTCATGCTGGGTGGGGTGCTGCGGGTCGGGTCGCGCATCGACGCGCTCCTTGGGCGAGAGCGTCGGGCTCGGCTCGCGATCTCGGATCTGCTCGACACGGTCTTCGTCGTGGCCGCCCTGGTCTCGGTCGTGCGGCGCGGCTCCGCGGCGCTCGGGGATCATCGCGTCGCAGCGGCGATCGCGCTGGTCGGCCTCGCCTCCTTCGCGCTCCGCCTCGCGAGCCGCCGCACTGGAGAGCTGCGGTTCCTCCGGATCGACTTCGACGACCTCGCGATGCGCATCGTCGACGTGCTCCTGTCGTTCCCCTTCCTCCTCCTCTTGATGGCGCTCTCTTCGGCCATCGATCGGACGACCGTGGCGACGATCTTCCTCGTGCTCGGCCTGACCGCTTGGACGGGGACCGCGCGCGTGATCCGCGGGAAGACGCTGCAGATCCGCGAGCTCGACTTCATCGTGGCCTCGCGCGCGCTCGGCCAGAGCACGCCGCGCATCCTCGTGCGCCACGTGCTGCCGAACGTCGTCGGCCTCGCGATCGTGCTCGCCACCAACTCGGTCGCGGGGATGATCGTGGCGGAGGCGTCGCTCTCCTTCCTCGGCCTCTCGTTGCCACCACCCACGGCGAGCTGGGGGCGCATGCTCGACGAGGGGCGTCAGTACTACGCGATGGCGCCGTGGCTCTTGCTCGCTCCGTCGCTCGCGATCCTCCTCGCGGTGCTCGGCTTCAACCTCCTCGGCGAGGGTCTGCGCGACGTCTTCGACCCGAAGGAGTCGCGATGAGCGGTCTACCTCGAAGGGCGACGCGCACGGTGAGCAATCTCCTGGCAGCCGCCGCGCTCTCGATCGTCGCCGGCGGTCTCGGCAGCACCGCCTGTTCGCGCGAGAGCCGACCGCGCGGGACCTCGACGGCGACGACGCCATCGCGCGGCGGGACGTTGCGACTCGCGACGTTCACCGACCTGCGCTCGCTCGACCCGGCGGTCGCGATGGACACGGAGGCGCACCCGTTCGTCAACTTGCTGTTCGATGGTCTCGTCGACTACGACGACGAGGGGAAGATCGTCCCACAGCTCGCGGAGCGTTGGGAGCGGAGCGACGACGGGCGGACGTTCCGCTTCTTCTTGAAGCGCGGCGTGCAGATGCACGACGGCAACGAGCTCACGGCCGACGACGTGAAGCGCTCGATCGAGCGCTCGCTCCACCCCGACACGCCGAACCCCGCGGTCTCCTTCTACGATCACCTCGACGGGCTCGCAGAGTACCAGGCGCGCAAGGAGCCGCACCTCCGGGGCGTCGTCGTGGAGGCGCCGCACATCGTCGCGTTCCATCTCACGGGGCCGGACGCGACGTTCCTCGCGGTGCTCGCCCTCCCCTTCCTGCGGCCGGTGTGTCGCAGCGGCGGCACACGCTACGACGATCAGTTCCAGACGCAGCCGTGCGGCGCAGGAGCGTTCCGCTTCGATGCCTGGCAGCCCGGGCGGCATTTGAAGCTGCGACGCTTCGACGGCTACCACCGCACCAACGCGGCGTGGCTCGACGGCATCGAGGTGCGCTTCGACGTCGCGCGACTGACGCAACGCTTCCAGTTCGAGCGAGGCGAGATCGACGCCATCCTCAACGAGTTCGAGCGGCCGGGTGCGATCATGTTCCGCACCCACCCGGAGTGGTCGAAGCTCTTGCGGCAGTCGCCGATCCCCGAGGTCTATGCCGACTTCATGAACGTCGAACTGCCGCCGTTCGACGACGTGCGCGTGCGGCAGGCCGTGGCCTCCGCGCTGAACCGCCCGAACCTGCAGCGCTATTACGAGGGCTGGACGCAGGTCACGGGGCACCTCCTGCCGCCGGGGATTCCCGGTCACGAGCTGCACCCGCCCTACGAGCAGACCTACGACCTCGCGCGCGCGCGGCGGCTCATGGCCGAAGCGGGTTGGCCGTACGACGCGTCGAGCGGAAAGGGGGGCTACCCCGAGACGATCGTCTACCACGCCGGCGAGGGCGACTCGGCGAGCCGCTACGCGCAGCTCCTCCAGTACGACCTCGCGCAGATCGGCATTCGCATCGAAATCAAGGAGGCGAGCTTCCCCCAGTACCAGGCGGTCGTCGGTCGTCCGCGGCAGGCGAAGATGGGATACGCCGGTTGGCTCCTCGACTTCGCCGATCCGAGCGACTTCTTCGAGCCGATCTTCCACTCGAAGTCCATCGCGCCCGAGGACAGTCAGAACCGCGCGTTCTATCGGAGTCCGAAGCTCGACGCGCTGCTCGACGCGGCGCACGCCGAGCTCGACGAGACGAAGCGCCTCGCGATGTACAAGGATGCGGAGCGGATCGTCTGCGACGACGCGCCCTGGTCCTATACGTACTACCCGCTCAAGCTCGAGATCACGCAGCCGTGGGTGCGTGACTATCGCGCGCACCCGATTTGGAACCGTCACTTCCGGCCAGTCTGGATCGACGAAGCAGCGCGACGCTCGGCGCTCGCGCTCGTGGGATTGCACCGCGGGGGGGCGGCGCTCGGTGCGCTCTTCCAGAGCCCGCGCGGGCCGAGCACGCGCTGGCCGAATGCGAGCTCGTCACCATGAGCACGCTTCGCTTCCTCCTGCGACGACTCGCATGGGCAATCCTCGTGGTGTTCGCCGTGACCACGGCGACGTTCCTCTTGAACCGCGCGCTCCCGAGCGATCCGGCGCGGATGGTGGCCGGCGTCCAGGCGCGCCCGGCGGACGTCGCGCGCATCCGTGTGCAGCTCGGCCTCGACCGATCGATTGCGGAGCAGTACGTGATCTTCCTCCGTCGTCTACTCCACGTGGGCCCGCGCACGTTCGACCCGAAGACGAACGTCGAGCACGCGACGTGCGGCCACCTCGGGCCCGTCCACCTCGATCTCGGGAAGAGCTACCAGCAGCGACGTCCGGTCGTGAAGGTGCTCGCCGATCGTTTTCCGAAGACTGCCGTCCTCGCGCTCGCTGCGGTGAGCATCAGCGTCATCCTCGGCGTGGCGAGCGGCCTCCTCGCCGCGCTGCGGCGCAACACTTGGCTCGACACCACGACGGTCGCCGCCGCACTGATCGGGATCAGCGCGCCGACCTTCATCCTCGGGATCGCGCTGCAGTGGCTCTTCGCCTACCGGCTGCAGCTCCTCCCGCTCAACGGCGCCGGCGAGGGCTTCCTCGACGGGCTGCGTCACCTCGCGCTGCCCGCGCTGACGCTCGGGATGTTCGGGGCCGCGTACTACACGCGACTCGTGCGCTCGGAGCTTCTCGACGTCCTCTCCTCCGACTACATCCGCACGGCGCGCGCCAAGGGTGCATCGATGACGCGGGTCGTCGTGGTGCATGGCCTGCGCAACGCGCTCGTCCCGATCGTCACGGTGATCGGCCTCGAGCTCGGGGCGCTGCTCGGCGGCGCGGTCATCACCGAGCAGCTGTTCTCCTGGCCCGGAATCGGATCGCTCGCCGTGCGGGCCATGCGCGATCGCGACGGCCCCGTGATCGTCGGAACGGTGCTGCTCGGGGCGACGGCGATCGTCGCCGCGAGCCTCGTCGTCGACCTCGTCTATGCCGTGCTGGATCCGAGGATCCGTGCGCGCTGACGCGCTCCGCAGGTGTGGTACGCTCGAGAGACGCCGATGATGGGTTCCGACGCACCTCTCGGAAAATCGAGTGAGTCGCGGAGACCGGGCGGCGCCCCCCTGCCGCCGGAGGTCGAGGTGTCGACGCCGGGCGGCGTGCTCGTCGTGGACGACGCCGGCCGGCTGCGCGATCGATCGCCACGGTGCATGGCGGACACCGAGCTGTCGGAGCTCGCGATCGGCGCCGTCGTGCCGAGCGCGCTCCTCGCTACGGCCGATGCACGACGCTTCGTCCACGACGGCACGCCGATCGACGCGTTGTGGTTCGCGCGCGGCGAGCAGGCGCCGGAGGGCGGGCTCGACGAGCGCGAGTTCGCGACGATGCTCCATCGGCTGCGGAACGTCGTGAGCGTGCTCGTCGCGTCGATGGACGCCGAGGAGATGGTCAGCGACGGCCCTATCTCCACGCAGCTCGGGACGACGCGCAGACGTGAGGCCGATCGGCTCGTCGACGCCCTCGCCGGCCTCGGTCACGCGTTCGCGCCGGTCGGCGCGCGTTCGTTCGTCGATCTCGAGCAGGTCCTCCGTAGGGTGCTCGACTCCATGCGCGGGGCGGCCCGCCGCCGCGGTGTGCAGCTGCGGTTCGAGGGTGCGCGCGACGCACGCCGCGGCCGGACCGGGGACGAAGCGTTGCTCGACGCCGGCATCCGCGCGCTCGTGACCAATGCGATCGAAGCGAGCAAGGCCGACGGCGAGGTGCGCATCCGCGTCGAGGGGGGTCCCTCGTCGGTCGCCGTGCATGTCGAGGACGACGGTCCGGGCTTGATCGGCGCGGCGCGCGGGGAGCTCGGCGCGCCGTTCGCGACCTCGAAGCGCGGCGCGCTCGGCCTAGGACTGTCGGTCGCGCGCCGGGCCGCGTTCGTGCACGCCGGCGAGCTGCGGGTCGCAACGCGCGCAGCGCTCGACGGCACGACCGCGACGTTCTGGCTGCCGACCGCGCCTGGCTAATCGAGGCGCTCGACGCGCACGAGCACGAACCCAGTGTCACCCGTGGTGCCCGGGGTCCGCGCGAGCACCTGCGCGTTCGCCCTCTCGAGAAGGCCGAGCTTCGGCAGCTTCACGGCCCACGTCGCGACGTAGACGGGGCCGTTCGCCGCGGCGGCCGTGATCCAGGTCCGTGCGCGCGGATCGTCGAGCATGCGGCGGTCGAACCGCTCGCGCGGGAGCTCGC
>JBKJQC010000770.1:0-15549 GCA_046593995.1 Polyangiales bacterium | reverse complement strand
GGCGGTGATCTGCACGACGCGCGTGGTCGCCGGCGTCGGTGTCGCGCAGATCACCGCCGTGCGCGACTGCTCACGCGTCGGCGATCGCCACGGCGTCCCGGTGATCGCGGACGGCGGCGTGAAGTTCTCGGGCGATCTGACGAAGGCCATCGCCGCCGGGGCGAGCTCGGTCATGATCGGATCGCTCTTCGCAGGCACCGACGAGGCGCCCGGTGACCTCGTGCTGCTGCACGGCCGCACGTACAAGGTCTACCGCGGCATGGGCTCGCTCGGCGCGATGAAGCAGGGGAGCCGCGATCGCTACGGGCAGGGCGGCACCGCCGACGAAAAGCTCGTCCCGGAGGGGATCGAAGGGCGCGTCCCGCATCGCGGCTCGCTCCGTTCGATCCTCCACCAGCTCATCGGCGGGCTCCGCTCGGGCATGGGCTACACGGGCTCTGCGCACATCCAGGAGCTGCGCACCAAGGCGAAGTTCGTGAAGATCACGAGCGCGGGGCTCAAAGAGAGTCATGTGCACGACGTGACGATCACGGAAGAGCCGCCCAACTATCGTGCCCAGTAGCTACTGCGAGTGCACCTGGCTCGGGCGCATCGCGTAGAGCGCCTCTTCGACCGCAAGCACCTCATCGAGGACGAGCATGTCTTCGGGCAACCGCTCCTCGAGGTACGGTCCACCGTACTCCTCCGGGGCAGTCTGATCGCGATCGCCGAACGCGACCTCCTCCCCCGAGAGCGCGGACGCGACGAACTCCTCGGCGAGCGACTCGGCGAGATCGTCGTTGGTGCGCGCGGGGCCGCTGCCTGGATCCGCGATGAACGCGCTCCCGTCGTCGCTGCGTGGCGTGGCGTGCATCGCGTGGGTCTCCCCCCAAGGCGCGTTCTTCCGGAGTGGGCGTTGCATGATCGTGTCCTCCTGACGCGGGTCATGAGCATCCGGCATGCCGTCAGGCGATGCGCGGCGATCGACCATCGGCATCCGTGCGGCGCGCTTGCATCGCGACGTGCCCGACCAGGACCGCGATGTCCACGGGCTTGGTCAGGTGCGCGTTGAACCCGGCCTCGCGTGCGCGTCGTTGATCTTCGAGGCTCGCGAAGCCGGTGAGGGCGATGGCCGGCACGCTCGCGATGCTGCCCGTCATGCGGCGAATGCTCCGGATGAGCGCGTAGCCGTCCTCGCCCGGCATCCCGATGTCGCTGACGATCACATCCGGCTGGAACACCACGAGCGCCGCGCGCGCGTCGGCAGCGGAGTCGGCGACGACGACCTCCGCGCCCTCGCTCGAGAGCGCGAGCGCCATGACCTCGCGTCCGTCGGCGTCGTCGTCGACGAAGAGAATGCGCAGACCGCAGAGCGGGATGGTCGTCTGGGTGGGGTCGGCGATGAACCGTGAGATCCCGATCGATGGCGGCGGCGTCCTGTCGGGGTCGAGCGCGGGGAGGGTGACGACGAAGGTCGCCCCGAGTCCCACGCCTCGGCTCGCTGCGGTCACCGTGCCGCCGTGGAGCTCGACGAGCCGCTTCACGATCGACAGTCCGAGCCCGAGCCCCCCCTGCGCGCGCGTGAACGAGCTGTCGCTCTGACGGAAGCGATCGAAGACGTGAGGGAGGAACTCCGCCGTGATCCCGTGGCCGGTGTCGGTCACCGAGATCACCACCGACCCCTCGCACGACGACGCGTGCAGCGAGACGTCACCACCCGTCGGCGTGAACTTCACGGTGTTGCTCAGCAAGTTCCACACGATCTGTTGCAGCCTCGCCCCGTCCCCGGACACGGGCGGGAGGTCTTCGTCGATCACGACCGAGAGCAGGACGCCCTTCGTGGCTGCGGATCCAGCGACGAGCGCGGCCGCGGCTTCGATCGGTCGACGGAGGCTGACCGGCTTCGAGTCGATCTGCAGGCTCCCGGAGACGATCCGCGAGACGTCGAGGAGATCCTCGATCAGCTGTGTCTGCATCTGCGCGTTGCGCTCGATCGCCGCGATCCCGCTCGCGACGCGCTGCGGAGCCACGTGCCCCTCGCGGAGGACCTGCGCCCAGCCGAGGATCGCGTAGAGCGGCGTCCGAAGCTCGTGCGAGAGTACGGCGAGGAACTCGTCCTTCGCCAGGCTGCTCGCGACGGCCTCGGCGCGCGCGGTCCGTTCGCCGAGGAGTCGACGCGCGCCTTCCGCGATCTCCGTCCGTAGCTCGGTCTCCCGCGTCACACGATCGGTGACGTCGGTGATGGTCGCGATCACACCGATCACCAGACCGTTCGACAAGAGCGGCGCGATCTGGGCCGACTGCTGCATGCAATCGAAGAGATCGCCGCCGCGATCCGTCGGCATGCGGAGGAGGAACCCGTGCAGCCGCTGCGACACGACGCCGACGTGTCCGAGCAACGCCGCCTCGAAATAGCGCGCGATCCCGCGCTCTGCGAGCTCGGGGAAGACCTCGAGGAGCGGACGTCCGAGGACCTCCGTCGCGGCGCGCCCGGAGTGAAGCTCCATCCAGCCGTTCCAGCCGCAGACGCGTCCCGAGAGGTCGCTGGTGAGCACTCCGTACGCGGGGTGCTCGGCGACCCATTGTGCGGTCGCGACGTCGAGCGCGTCGTTCAGATCACTCACTTCATCCAGCAGCGGTCGCGCATTCATGCGGGCGGCTCGCTGGTGCGCGCCTCCCAGGACTCGACCTCGGCGACCAGCTGCGTGAGTGAAGCCACGCCGAGCACCAGCGCGAGGTAGCCCGCGACCGAGCTCCCTTTCACGCGGAAGGCCATCGAGACGACGATGGCGTGCTGTCGCTCGGCCGCGACGCCCGAGTCCGAGCGGCGTGCCGAGAGGAGAGCGTCGACGGTGTCGACGCGCAGTCTCGGAACCGAGAAATTCACCCGAACGTGGAGCAAGTCTCCGAACATGCTGAGGCATGCATTGAGGAGGATGTTGCCGACCTCGGTGAGGACCTCGCGCGCCGAGTCGTCGAGGTGGTCGGCCGGCTCGGGCTGGTCGGTGAGCAGGGCGCTGAGCGCCACGGCCCCTCGGTGACTCAGGATCAGCATCGCGTCGCCGGAGATCGGCCCGGTGAAGTCTTGATGGATCGACGCGACGTCCCCGGGCACGTAGCGACCGAGCGTCTCGGCGAGCGACTCGAGGCGCAGCACGGAGACCTCGGGCGGCTCGAGCAACACGCGCTGCCCGGTCAACGCCGACAGCGCGGACGCCGTCCGCCCGAAGGCGATGTTGATCAGCTCCGTCAGCGCGTCGGACTGGCGCTCGGTCAGGATCACGGGACCGGCTCCTTCTTCGGCGGGAGCGCGAGCGCGACCGCGACTGCGCGGAGCACCTCCTGGCCGTCGAACGGTTTCGTCACGAAACCGCAAGCACCCGCGCTCATCGCTTCGACGCGCGTCGCGCGCTGCAGGTCGGCCGTCGCGATGACGACGCGCGCGTTCGGATCCATGAGCCTGAGTTGAACGAGGGCTTCCAGGCCGCCGATGCCGGGCATGATCAGGTCGAGCATCACGACCGCGGGTCTCTCGCGCTGGTAGCACTCGAGCGCGGACGCCCCGTCGGCTTCCTCGATGACCGCGTAGCCGTGGCCGTCGAGGATCCGCCGCATCATCCGCCGCGACATGGCGGAATCGTCGACGATGAGGATTTTCGCACCGGGGGTCACGGCCGTGCTCACTTGCCCGCGCTCACTGCACAGGCGGGGCGCGGGGTCGTGACGAGTGCGGAGCGAGTTGAGAGCATCGGGGTCACAAGTGTGTTCGAAACGCCGTGGACGCCGCGACTCACCCATGCTCGGTGCAAGCACTGCGCCGGCGCTAGAACCGTCGCATGAGCGCAGCTGCGAGACGCGCGGGCTCGAAGGTGAATGCGCTGGAGCGTGCTCGCTGACGCGTGTTAGGTTCACCGACACGGGCCACAAGCACGATGCCCAATCCGCCGCTGCCCAACACCCTCGCGACGTCGATACGGACGCTGCTCGCGAGCGATGCAGCGGACGAGAGCACGGCGCAGCGTGCGGCGGCTGCGGCGCGCGTGTGTGAAGAGCTCTCCGAGCACCTCGCGCGCGTGGTCGGTCGGTCGGGAATCCGGGCGCTCTTCGATCGCAGCGCAGTGCTCACGCAGGCCGAGTTCCCCTGGATGGCCGGCGCCGTGACTCGGTCCCCGGAACCTCCGTGGGCGCGGCTCTGCGACTGCTTCGCGCAGCAGTCGCCGGACGTCGCGCTCGAGTGCGCCGTCGCGCTCGTCACCACGTTCGTCGGCTTGCTCAGCCGGTTCATCGGTGACGAGCTCGTCGTCCGCCTGCTCCACGAGGTGTGGCCCGACGTGTTCCTGCCATTGGAGCGTCCATCCGCAGACGCAGACAAGGAGTCGATGTGAGCGATCGCGTGACCATCCAGCAGCTTCCGACCGGCGTCCCGGGGCTCGACGCGGTCCTCGGCGGCGGGGTCCCCGAGTACTCGTTCAACCTCATCGCCGGCCGCCCCGGCTCGGGGAAGACCACGCTCGCGCACCAGATCATGTTCGCGAACGCGAGCCCCGAGCGGCCTGCGCTCTTCGTCACCGTGGTGGGAGAGCCGCCGATCAAGATGCTGCGCTACCAGCAGCAGTTCTCCTTCTTCGATGTGAAGAAGATCCCGAGCTGCATCCGGTTCCTCCACCTCGGCACCGACGTCCTCGAGAGCGGGCTCGAGGCGGTCCTCGCGGCGATCGTCTCGGAGGTCGAGGTCTCGCACCCGAAGCTGGTCTTCGTCGACTCGTTTCGCGCGATCGCGCGTTGGCACCTCACGTCGGGGATGGAGGCGTTCATCGAACACTTGAGCCTCCGCCTCACCACGTGGGAGGCGACGACGTTCCTCGTCGGCGAGTACGACGAGAACGACGAGGACGGCGGCAGCGGCAGCCCGGTGTTCACCGTGGCCGACGGCATCATGAAGCTCTCGCAGGCGATCGATCGCAACTCGATCGTCCGCAAGCTGCAGGTCATGAAGATGCGCGGCCAGGGACAGATCCCCGGCGTGCACACGCTGAAGATCTCCGACGACGGGCTCCGGGTGTATCCGCGCCTGCCGAACCCCGAAGCCCCGGCGCCGACCTCACCGCCCGCCATGGAGCGCGAGCGCCGCATGATGGGCGTCGAGGTGCTCGACGCGATGCTCGGCGGCGGGATCCCCGCCGGCTACTCGGTGTTGGTCGTCGGTCCGTCCGGCTCCGGCAAGACCGTCTTCACCACGCAGTTCATCCGCGAGGGGATCAGCCGCGGCGAGCCCGGGGTGATCGCAGTGTTCGAGAAGCGACCGGAGGAGTACCTCACCACCGCGCCGCGGGCCGGCGACCTCGCCAAGCTCGTCGAGCAAGGCAAGCTCCGCATGCTCTATCTGCGCCCGCTCGACCTCTCGGTCGACGAGACGATGGAGGAGCTCGCCGATGCGGTGAAGAGCGTCGGCGCCAAGCGCTTGGTCATCGATTCGCTCTCCGGCTTCGAGCTCGCCCTCGCGCCCTCGTTTCGTGTCGACTTCCGCGAGTCGCTCTACCGGATGGTCGGCGCGCTCGTGCGCTTGGGTGTCACGGTCATGATGACCGCCGAGGTGATCGATTCCTACGCCGAGCTCAGGCTCAGCCCCCACGGGATCGCGTTCCTCGCCGACGGTCTGGTGTTGCAGCGCTACGTCGAGATCGCCGGCGAGCTCCAGCGATTCCTCGTCGTGACCAAGATGCGTGGCATCAAACACGACAAGCGCATGCGCCTCTACGACATCGGGCCCGACGGCATCGAGATGGGAGACACGCTCGAGCAGTACACCGGGCTCCTGCTCGGCGCCGCCCGGCGGACGCTCGCGCCCGACGACGACGAGCCTTAGGATGAAGGCTCCGGATCCCGAAGCGATGAAGAAGCCTTCCGACCCGCCGTCGCCGAGCCCGCGCGAAGAGAATCCGCGCGGCCGAGGCCTGTCCGCGCGCGAAGCCGCGATGGGCGCGCGCGAGGTCGGGATGGACGCGCGCGAGTCCGCGACGGCCACGCGCGAGGGCTCGCTCACCGAACGCGAGGATGTCGCTCGTCTTCGCGAGGACGCGCTGCGGGCGCGCGAGGAGGCCCGCACGGCCCTGGCTCAGCGCGACGAGCTCCTTCCCCAGCTCGTCGCAGCGAACGAGAAGCTCGTCCTCGCGTCGCTGCGTGCGGAGGAGCTCGCGGCCGAGGCCGACACCGCGCGTCACGAGGTGGCGGCCAGCGAGGAGCGCTTCCGCACGCTCGTCACGACCTCGGCGTCGATCGTGTTCCGCGCCGGAGCCGATGGAGCCGTCCGGGTCGACCCCGAGAGCTGGCTTGCGTTCACCGGCGTCCCCGCGGACGCGTCGGACGGCGCGGCCTGGTTGCGCCCGATTCACTCCGCAGACCGCGAGGAGGTGCGCGCGGCGTGGGCCACGGCCGTCAAAGACCTCACCCCGTTCGAGCAAACCTTCCGGCTCGCGCGGCGGGACGGCGGCCATGCGTGTGTGGTCGCGCGCGCCGTGCCGCTGCCACCGCACGGACCACCACGCGAGTGGGTCGGGACGATCACCGACGTCTCCGATCGCATGCGCGTCGAAGAGGCCCGCGATCGGTTCATCGCGATCCTGGGGCACGATCTCCGGAGCCCCCTCGGCGCGATCCGCGTGGCCGCGGATCTGCTCGGACGCAGAGAGCTGGCAGACGCCGATGCGGAGCTGGCCTTCCGGATCGCCAAGAGCGCGCACCGGATGGACGCCATGATCGGCGCCTTGCTCGACTTCGCCCGCGGGCGCCTCGGCGGCGGCATCCCCATCGAGCGAAGGCCGTGTGACCTCGCGACGATCGTCGAGACCTCCGTGGCAGAGGCCATGCAGGTGCACCCGACGCGCGCGATCGGCTACGCAGCGAGCGGCGACACGGCGGGGGACTGGGATGGCGCGCGCCTCGAGCAGGTGCTCTCGAACCTGATCGGCAACGCCGTGCGCCACGGCAAGGATCCGATCGACGTCGCGGTGCGCGGCGAAGCCGAGCACGTCGTCCTCACCGTTCAGAACGCCGGGCAGCCCGTCCGCGCGTCGGCGCTACCGGTGCTCTTCGAACCGTTCAAGGCGCGATCGCTCGACGATCGGAGCGGGTTGGGCTTGGGCCTCTACATCGTGAGCGAAATCGCCCGCGCGCACGGCGGCGGAGTCTCGGCTACCTCGTCCGAGATCGAGGGAACGACGTTCACCGTCAGGCTTCCGCGCACCGCGCCGAACGCGGGCTGAGCGCTGCGCCGGGTCACGTCAGCTCCCTGCCTTGCCGCTGACGCTGGCACTCGCCTGGACGCTCACGTTGATCGAGACCTGCGCGCTGACCACGCTGTTCGCCGCCGCGCTCATGCACGCGACGCCCTTGGTGGTGGCATCGCCGACGGCCTTCGGCAGATCCCCGCCGATCTCGACCAGCGCCTGGATGCTCCCCGCGAGCCGCTTGCCGTAGGCGATCTGCGCCTTGATCAGCACCGGCAGGTTGGCGCTCAACGTCGCGACCAGCTTGGGGAAGTCGCCGGTGTTCACCGAGGCCGACACGACGACCTTCCCTTCGGTGCACTGGGCCTTGAAGTCCGCGTGCGCCTTGCAGCTCGCGTCGCATTTCGCGTCGGCGCTCGGGCCCTTCACATCGGCTTCGCAGCGGGGTGCCTTCCAGGTGCCCTCGCACTTCACGTGGCAGGTCGCGTCGCACTTCCCCTCGCACGAGCCGCTGCAGGCTCCTGCGCACGCGCCCGAAGCGTCCTTCGTCGCGCAGGTGCCGTTGCACGCGCCGCGGCACGTGCCGTCGCACTGGCCGACGCATTTGCCTTCGCAGGTGCCGGAGAGTCGCGCCGGCTCGCAGTGCGCCACGACGTAGCCGGGATCGACGTTCACGTCGCAGCTGCCGGCGCAAGACGCATAAGCGTCGGCCGACACGGTGCACTCCGGCGGCGTGACGGACGCCGTCAGCTTCGCGCTCACGCCCTGCTGCAGGATGGCGTCGATGCGTGCGGACACCGGCGTGCACGCGCCGGCGACTGCCCCGCCGGCGCCTTTGCGCGGCGCCATGTCGGCCTCGGGGACGCCGAGATCGCGCCCCATGCGGAGGCACGCCGCCGCGACCTCCGCTTCGATCTGCTCGGCGAGCAGCATCAGGTCGCCGGACGCCTGTACGAAGGCTCGAATCGTCGCGTTGGCCTTGGCCTGGGCGGAGAAGCTCGCGCTCATCGCGCCTCCCCCGAGCTCTGGACAGACCAGGCGACCATACGCTGCGCCTTGGCCGACGCACGCCTCGGCGAGGACGAACGACAACAGCAGGGACCCGCGGGCGAAGGTTCGGAGCATGGTGGGCCACTTCGATGCAGCAACGCCGGATCGATGCCGCGCGCTGGAGGCCGTATGCTCCCCGGGTGCGTCCTGGGAACGTCCTCGCCGATCGATTCACGATCGAGCGCGAAGCCGGCTCCGGCGGGATGGGAACGGTGTATCGCGCGCGCGACGCCGCGACCGGCGAGCCCGTCGCGCTGAAGGTGCTCCACCGTCGCGCGCCGAGTGAGCTCCAACGCTTCGAGCGCGAGGCGCGCCTCCTCTCGGAGCTCGGCCACGCCCACGTCGTCCGCTACGTCGCGCACGGGACGACGCCGATCGGCGAGCCCTGGCTCGCGATGGAGTGGATCGACGGTGAGGATCTCGACGCGCGGCTCACGCGACAGGGACTGACCATCCTCGAGGCGCTCGCCGTCTGCGAGGGGGTCGCCTCGGCCCTTGCGACCGCGCACGCCCGCGGGATCGTGCATCGCGACGTGAAGCCGAGCAACGTCATGCTGCGCGGGAACGTGGTCTCCGATCCGGTGTTGCTCGACTTCGGGATCGCGCGCGATCGCGGCACCAAGGGGGTCACCATCGCCGGGAGCATGCTCGGCACGCTCGGGTACATGTCCCCGGAGCAGGCGCGCGGTGAGCCCGACATCGACGCGCGCGCGGACGTGTTCTCGCTCGGGTGCATCCTCTTCGAGTGCCTCACCGGGCGCGCGGCGTTCATCGGCGAGAACTTCATGGCGGTGCTCGGCAAGGTGCTCGTCGCCGACGTGCCGCGGGTGATCGACCTGCGTCCCGACATCCCGGCCTCGCTCGACGCGCTCGTCGCCTCGATGTTGAGCAAGGAGCGCGAGCGACGGCCGCGCGACGCGCTCTTCGTGATGTCGGCGCTCCTCGCCGCGCGCGAGGGGGGGATCGTCGAGCTCGGGCGCGCACGTCCGAGCGAGCGTCCGCCTTCGCTCACCGCGGGTGAGCAGCGCCTCGTCAGCGTGCTCGCCATCGCGTCTCCCGAGGAGCCTGACGCGCCCGATGCGGTCCAGGCGGCCGAGACGATCGTGAGCTCCCCGTCGCGGGACTCGTTGCGCGAGGTGGCCGAGTCCGCGGGGGCGCGGCTCGAGGTGCTCGCCGATGGCTCGTCGATCGCGATGTGCACGGGGAGCGGCTCGGCCAACGACGAAGCGCAGCGCGCGGCCCGCTGCGCCCTCGCCATCCGCCGCGCACACCCGAATGCGCGGATGGCACTCTCGACCGGGCGGGCCCGCTTGGGCGAGCGCCTACCCGTCGGCGAAGCGATCGACCGCGCCGCCTCGCTCCTCGGCTCCGCCCGCGAAGCAGAGATCCGCGTCGACGAGATCACTGCCGGATTCCTCGACGCTCGGTTCGAGCTCGGCGGCGACGCGCGTGGGTTGTACCTGCGGGCCGAGCGCCCGGTGGTCGAGGCGAAGCGCTTGCTCCTCGGACGCGAGACCGCGTGCGTCGGACGCGACCGGGAGCTCGGCCTGCTCACCGACACGTTCGACGAGTGCGTCGGCGACGAGGTCGCACGCGCCGTCGTCGTCACCGGTGCGGCAGGCATCGGCAAGTCACGCCTGCGCTACGAGCTCGTGCGGCGCGTCCGCGCGCGCGTCGGTGAGGCCGAGAAGTCCGAGGTGTGGGTGGCGCGCGGGGATCCGATCGCCGCGGCGTCCCCCTTTGCGCTCGTGGCACAGCTCGTCCGCGCCGCCGCTGCGTTGTCGGACGACGAGGCCCGGGAGGTCTCGCTCGCCAAGCTGCGCGCGCGCGTCGCACGACACGTCGAGCCGAACGCCGTGGAGCGCGTCGCCGCGTTCCTCGCGGAGCTGATCGCGCTCCCTTCCGAGCTCCACTCCGAGGACGCTTCGTTCGAGCTCGCGGCCGCGCGCGAGGACGCGGTCCTGATGGGCGACCAGATGCGCCGTGCCTTCGACGACTTCCTGGCGGCGGAGTGCCGCGAGCGACCGCTGCTCGTGATCGTCGAGGATCTGCAGTGGGGTGATCTGCCGAGCGTCCGCTGCTTCGACGCCGCGCTGCGACTGCTCCGCGAGCGCCCGTTCATGGTCGTCGCGCTCGCACGCCCCGAGCTCGTCGACGTCTTCCCCAACCTCTGGGCCGACCGCTCGACGCTGCACATCGCGCTCGGTCCGCTCGGGCGCAAGGCCGCGGAGGCGATGGTCCGCGGAGCGCTCGGCGACACCGCGCCGCCGTCCGTCGTCGCGGAGCTCGTCGAGCGCGGCGAGGGCAACCCCTTCTTCCTCGAGGAGCTCGTCCGCGCGGTCAGCGAGCGCGGCTCCTCGGCCCTCCCTCCGACGGTGCTCGCGATGGTGCAGGCGCGCCTTGACGAGCTCGACGTCGAGACCCGTCGGGTCCTGCGCGCAGCGAGCGTCTTCGGCCAGACGTTCTGGTCCCACGGCGTCGCGGCGCTCCTCGGGGGGGACGCGCGCACCGCATACATCGAGCCGTGCCTCGACACGCTCGTCGAGCGCGAGATCATCGTGCGCAAGGCGCCGGTCAAGTTCGAGGGGCTCGCGGAGCTGAGCTTCCGCCACGGCCTGGTGCGCGACGCCGCGTACGCGATGCTCACCGACGAGGATCGCGTCCTCGGTCACCGCTTGGCCGGTGCCTGGCTCGAGAGCGTGGGCGAGCGCGACGCGCGCGCGCTCGCCGAGCACTTCGAGCGCGGCGGCGATCACCCGCGCACGATCGCAGCGTACCGGCGTGCAGCGGAGCACGCGGTCGAAGGGAGCGACTACGGCGTCGCGCTCGCCTGCGTGGAGCGCGCGCTGCAAGCAGGGGCGAGCGGCGAGTCACGCGGCGTGTTGCTCGGCCTGGCGGCGGAGGCGCACCACTGGCGCGCCGATTTCGCCGCGGTGGAGTCCTTCGGCGCCGAGGCCTTGGCGCTGCTCCGCCCGGGCACCGCGCAGTCCTACGCGGTCCTCGGTCGGCTCGCGATCGCCATGGGGCGACGCGGCGGCACCGAGCGACTCGTCGCGCTCGTCTCGGCGATCCCCGAGCCGGAGACGACCGAAGCCGCGGGCGCGTACGTCGTCGCGCTGTCGCACCTCGCCGCGCAGCTCCTCTTCGTCGGGCGCTACGATCTGGCGAACGCCGTCATCGAGCGGATCGACGCCTGCGGCTCGGACGTGGCGATGGTCGGCTGGGTGCACGACGCCCGCGCGACGCGCGCGATGATCGACGGGGACAGCGACGGCTGTCTCACCGCGATGCAGGCGGCGCGCGACGCGTTCCTCCGCGCCGGAGACATGCGCAACGCGTGCATCCAGCATGGATACGTGGGTTATGGATACCTCGAGGTCGGCGAGCTGCTCGAGGCCGAGCGGGCTCTCCGGGCCGCGTTCGAGGAGGCCGAGCGGCTCGGGATGCAGCACACGGCGTCGACCGCGAAGCACAACCTCGGCCGCGCGCTTTCGCAGCTCGGTCGCCTCGACGAAGCGCGCGACGTCGAGAAACAAGCGGTCGCGGAGTTCGTGCAGCAAGGCGACAAGCGGCTCGAAGGGGGCGCGCGCCGCTACCTCGCCCAGATCCATCTCCTCCGCGGCGAGCTCGACGACGCCGAGCGTGAAGCACGTGCTTCGCTCGACGCGCTCGAGGCGGTACCCCCGATGCGCGCCGTCGCGACGGCGACCCTCGCGGAGGTCCTCCTCGCGCGCGGTGCCAGCGTCGACGCGCTCGATCTCGCGCGCGACGCCGGCGACACGCTCGATCAACTCGGTACGATCGAGGAAGGCGCCGGTGCGATCCGGCTCACGTTGGCGGATGCGCTCCTCGCGAACGGCGACCTCGGCGCCGCGCGCACCGTGATCACGATCGCGCGCGATCTGCTCCTCGAGTCCGCCGCCCGCGTCGCCGATCCGAGTCGCCGCGCGAAGATGCTCGAGCTGATCCCGGAGCACGCGCGCATCGTCGCGCGCGCGCGGCAGCTCGGCGCCTGAGCCTCCGTCATCGATCGATGAAGGCGTGCCCCGGCACCCGATGGAGGATCAGCGTCTCGAAGGACGCGGCCGGCGTGTAGGCGTCTTTGCCGGTGAGCGAGAGCGAGGAGCTCGATCCGCCCGCCGGCGGGGTCAGGCTGATGTGCAGGTGATGATGGTGGAACGCGAACCAGCCGCGCCCCCCGTCGGTCAGCTCGAACGCGAGCTTCTTCTTCGCGTTGGTGCACGCCGACGCCGGTAGCAGTCCCATCGTGCACAGCTTCGGCATCGTGGCGAGGACCAGCGCGCCGGCCTTGCCGTCGACGCCGATCACGCGGACGCGCGGGCTCGTGAAGAGCGCGCCGAGGAAGAGCGACGTCCGCCACACGTCGAGCTTCGTCGGCTCCGACACGCAGTGGTACTGATCCACGCCGTTGGTCGTGTGGGTGCAGATCGCGCGGAGCCGGTTGTCCTTCGTCCCGACCTGGAAGTACCCGATGTCCATGTCGAAGCCATCGACGTGCGTTCCCGCGGGGTGCCCCGGATCGCCGTCGCTGGTGCCGGGGATCGAGCCGTCCTTCTCGCTCATGTCACCGAGGCCGATGGGGCCTCCGTTGCCCGGCCAACCGCGCGCCTTCGCGTCCACGTACGCCGCGGCGTACTTCACGAGCATCTGCAGATCGTGGCGTGCGTAGCTCCGGTACTGGTTCGTCGTCGTCTCGCCGTTGAGCGGGTAGTTCTCGTAGCCGGGGCCGTTCTCCGGGTCGAACGGCTCGAGCGCGCCGCACTCCGCGAGGGAGAGCTCGCAGTCGCGCGCGGGCAGCTCGGTGACGAGGGTCGGCTGCACGGTCGGTCCACCGTCCTCGCGCTTGCAGCGACCGCTCTCGGCGTCGCAGGTCGCGCCCTCGCCGCAGTCGCCGCACGCAGGGATGCACGCGCCGGCCACGCTGCAGGTGTATCCGTCGCGGCAGTCGCTCTTCTGCGTGCAGCTCGCGAGGCACGACGTCGACCCGTCGGGGTGCGCGAAGCACGCAGTGCCCTCACCGCAGCTCGTCGCATCGCAGGCGCTCGTCGTGCAGTAGCCGCCGCTCCAATCGCTCCGGCACTGGCCCGACGCGCATTCGCTCGCGTCGGCGCACGCACCACCGACGGCGATCGTTCCGCCCGCCGCAGGCTCCGCGCTCGGCGCGCCTTCGTTGGTGGCGCTGGTGGCGCTGCTGCACGCCGCGATCGCGCCGCACGCGATGAGGAAGAAGAACGAGAACGCACGCTTCATGAACAGACCCCCCCGGGACGATGCGGTGGTGTCTACCCGACCTCTCCCCACATACGCAAGCCGATGCCTGGATACGGGAATTTTCAGCGCGCCGAGGAATCATGGACGTTGCCGTCGTATCCTGGAGCGAGGGGGTCCTCCCATGCGGTCGCTGTCTCGTCGAAGAGCTCGCGTGGGGTGTGCCGCGCTCGCGATCGTCTCGCTCACCGCGGGCGCCGCGGGGTGCTCGCTCTCCGCGTCGCCCGCGGTGAGCGAGCGCCGTCATGACGAGGAGCCGGTCGCGACGACACGCGATCCGCTGACCATCAGCTGCAACGAGACCTCGGCGACGGGATATCGGTCGGGGACGGCCTTCGCGATCCAGCTCGTCACCGTCGACGGCAAGAAGGTGCAGGTCGACACCGCGAACGCCTACTACGTGATGGCGAAGGCCGCGGCCGCGAACGGCGTGCATCTCGCGATCATCAGCGGGTTCCGCTCGATGGACGAGCAGAAATACCTCTACAACTGCTTCGTCACCTGCAGCTGCAACAGCTGCAATCTCGCGGCGAAGCCGGGGTTCAGCAATCACCAGAGCGGTCACGCGCTCGACCTCAATACCTCGAGCGCCGGCGTGTACGGCTGGTTGTCGAACAACGGCGCCCGCTTCGGGTTCAAGCGCACCGTGCCGAGCGAGGCGTGGCACTGGGAGTGGTGGGGCGGTGGTCCCGGCGGTGGTCCGTGCGGGAACGACAAGGACGGCGACGGCATCGCCGACGAGAAGGACAACTGCCCGAGCGATCCGAACAAGACCCAGGTCGACACCAACAAGGACGGTCGCGGCGACGCCTGCGACGGTGACGACGACGGCGACGGCGTCCCCGACGACAAGGACAACTGCCCGAAGGACAAGAACGCCGATCAGGACGATCTCGACAAGGACGGTCGCGGTGACGCCTGCGACGGCGATCGCGACGGCGACAAGATCGAGAACGCGAAGGACAACTGCCCGGGCATTCCCAACCACGGTCAGCAGGACACCGACAAGGACGGTCGCGGCGACGCCTGCGACGGCGACGACGACGACGACGGCATCCCGGACGACACGGACAACTGCCCCAAGGTGAAGAACGCCGGCCAGGCCGATACCGACCGGGACGGTAGGGGCGATGCGTGTCAGACCGATGACGATCGCGACGGGGTGCCCGACATGCAGGATCTGTGTCCGCGCGTGGCGGACGATCAGCTCGACACCGACGGCGACGCCAAGGGCGATGCGTGCGATCCCGATGACGACCAGGACGGCCTCGACGACGACGTCGACAACTGCCCGATCGTCGCCAACAAGGACCAGCTCGACACGGACAAGGATGGTCTCGGCGACCTCTGCGACCTCGACGACGACAGCGACGGCATCGACGATGTCATCGACGACTGCCCCCTGATCGCGAACGCGGATCAGCGCGACTCGGACGAGGACGGCAAGGGCGACCTGTGCGACGACGACCGCGACGGCGACGGAGTGGTCGACGCCTCGGACGACTGTCCGGACGTGCCGAATGCCGATCAGACCGACGGCGACGGAAATGGAAGGGGCGACGTCTGCGATGAAGCGCCGCCTCCTGCCGAGGCCGAGGAGCCTGTGGCGGCGGCGGACACGACGTCGGACGGCGGGTGCTCGACGGCGCGCGGCGCCTCCCCGCACAGTAAACCGAGCGCCGCCGCGCTGATCCTGCTCGCAGCCGTTGCGTGCAGGACGCGGCGCCGTCGCGGACGAATCCCGCGCGGTTGAGGTAAGGGTGAGGCTCGCTTCGCACCTTGCGCGCCGGGGGCTCTTCTCCGACCATGCGCGCCCCATGGCGATCGTAGAGTTCGAGCTGCGTGAGAAGACGGCCATCGTGAAGATGGACGACGGCAAGGCCAACGCCCTCAGCTACGAGATGATGGACGCGCTCGACGGCGCGCTCGACCGCGCCGAGAAAGAGGCCTCCGCCGTCGTCCTCACGGGACGCGCGGGGCGCTTCTGCGCAGGCTTCGATCTCAA
>JBKJQC010000711.1:0-9773 GCA_046593995.1 Polyangiales bacterium | reverse complement strand
CTCGCGAAGACGCGCTGCCGCGATCGTTCCGAAGCCCTCCGCGTCGAGCTCGCGTTCAAGAAGCTGCCCCGCGAAGGGAAGGCCGCGGTCGTGGCGCGACCGCGAGGGCTCGCCGGGTTCGTCCGACGCGTGCGTTTCAGCGTCGCGGCACGAACATCGCGCCGGGTCTCGTCCACACGCCGACGCGGTTCCAGCCGACGTCCGGCGCGTCGAACGCCTCGCCTGCGTAGACGTAGTGGGCGCGCAGCTCGGGCGCGAAGAAGTCGTTGTCCACGACGATCAGCGCGAAGCGCTTGCGTCGAATCGCCTCGGCGATCTCGGTGCGGAGCTCGTTCCCGACCTCGCCGTTCGGGACCCGCGTGATGTCCTCGTAGGTCATCTGGTGGATGAACGAGCGCTTCCCGGCGCGCACGGTGAGGTCGCCGTGCGACGCCACGAGCACCTCGCCCTTCACGGCCGCGAGGCGCGCGACGAGCCGCTCGCGCGCGATGCGTTCACGCGCTGAGGGAACGGAGTCGCGCGGATCGTAGACGAGCGCGAGCAGCTGCGCGATGGCTGCGATCAGGACGAAGCGCTCCGCAGCGGTCCCCGCGGTCGCGACGAGCGCCTGGTGGACGCCGATGGCGAAGACGATCGCGAGCAGGGCGTAGGCGGGGAGGACGACGTTCGGCCATCCGCCGGAGTGCATGCGGCTCGACCACGAGGTGGCGAGCGCGCCCGCGAGCGCGAAGCCGAGGATCCTTCGCGCGTTCCGCTCGAGCGTTCCCGGCCCGAAGAGCGCCCACGAAGCACCCACGAGCGCGAGCCCGAACGGCGCGAGGAGGTCGTCGGTCCAGAACGCCAGGATCAGCGGACGCATGATCGCGTGCGCGGACGGGAGCTCGAAGACGTAGAAGCGGAACCATCCCTCGTAGTACGCGTCGAGCGCGAAGCAGGTGGCGACGACGCCGCCGACGATCGACACGACGAACGGCCACGCGCGGCGCCGGTCCTCGACCGCGATCGACACGACCAACGCCAGAGCGATCGCGAGCACGGACTGCTTCGCGAGGAACCCGAGCACGAGAAAGGCCGCGGCGGCGACGCGAGAGAGCTGCGAGGTCCGCGCACGGAGCAGGTCGACCGCCACGAGGACGAGCGCGATGGCGAGAGCGTCAGTGCGCGCCAGATCCATGAACTCGAGCGTGCGGCGATACGTCGCCGCGTAGAGACCGGCGCCGACGACGCCCATCGTCCACCCGCCGGTCTCGCGCCGCACGATGCGGAAGATCAGGGCGAACGTCGCGAGGGTCGCGAGGATCGAGACCAGACGCGGTCCGAAGAATCCGTCACCGAAGACGCGCGTGAGCGCTGCCGAGACCCAGAACCAGAGCGGCCCGTAGATGAAGGGCGCGTACTCGAGCGACGGCTTGACGTAGATCTTCTCGCCGGCGACGACGCGGCGGACCTCGTCGATCATCGCGCCTTCCATCCACTCGAGTTCGAACGGAAACCGCGCGCGCAACGCCGCGACCACGACGAACGTGAGGAGGTACGCGACAGCGGATGACGACGAGCAGCACGTCAGCTCGAAGGCGAGCGCGCATCGCCGCCGACGGTAGCACCGCTACACTGAGCGCATGGCGGAGTTCGTCGCGGTCGACGTGGAGCCGGGACCAGCGAGTGAGGACGGCGTGTCGATGCGTTGGCGGTGCGCGGCGCCCGTCCGTGCCGTGACGGCGATCGCCTACGAGTCCGACGACGGCGTCGCGGGGATTTGGCGCGTCCACGGCGTCGACGATCCGAACGGTCTCGCGCGAACCGCGGCGCGGGCTGCGCTCGTCGAGGACTCGAGCGACGGCATCGTGTGGCTGATCTTCGGCGGTACGCACGGGATCGTCCTCGAGCACGGGAGCGGCGCGCGAGAGCGTCAGCCCTACCTGCTCCTGTCGGGTACGACCGACATCACGTGATCGCGACCTCCTTGATATTCTCCCTCGCATGAGCGCACCGGGCAGAATCCTCGTGGCGACCGATCTCGCTGTCGCCGGCGACGCAGCGATCGAAGCAGCACACGCGTGGTGCCAGGCGCGCGGCGGCGTGATGGTGATCACGCACGTCGTCGCGACCCCCGACACCGACGGCGACGATCATTCGATCGCCCTCGCACCATTCGTCGATCGCGTCGAAGAGCGCGTCCGCGCCGTCACGGGCAAGGAGCCCGGTACGTACGAGGTGCGCGTCGTCGAGGGGAAGGCGGCCGACACGGTGCTCGCGGTCGCGACGGAGGTCTCCGCCGACATGATCGTCCTCGGAGGACGCGAGCCCGGCGGCAAGCGATGGATCTTCGGCAGCGTCGCCGAGCGCGTAGTGACCCACGCGGCAGTGCCCGTGCTCGTCGCGCGTCCGCACGCAGGCAGCGGTCACATCGTCGCCGGGACCGACTTCTCCGAGCCGTCGCTCCCGGCCGTCCGTGCCGCGCACGAGGCCGCGCGCGCGACGCACGGCAAGGTGACGATCGTGCACGTCGTCGAGCCGTCGACCGCGCACTACTCGGCGATCGGCACCATGACCAACGTCAGCGGCGGCGATCCGGCGCAGATCGCCATCGCACGCGCGAAGCTGCGTGCGCTGTGCGAGGAGTCGCCGGAGCAGGACAGCGCGCGCATCGTGGTCGGGAACCCCGCCGAGCAGCTCCTCGCGGTGGCCGCGGAGGTCGATGCGAGCCTCGTCGTCGTCGCCTCACGCGGCCGCAGCGGTCTCGCGCGCTTCGTCATGGGGAGCGTCGCTGGCCGCGTCGTGCGCGACGCACCGTGCTCGGTCTTGGTCGTCCGCCTACACGCCTGAGAGCGCGAACGTCGCGCGGTGCTCCGGGATCGCGAGGGCTGGGCACACAAAGCAGACGAGCCGCCCGCGGTCTCCCGCGTGCGGCTCGTTCGCGTGCCGTGAGCGCCCCCTTTCAGGGGCTTCTCGATCACTCGGCGTTGACGATCGGGCGCGGGAAGGCGCGCTCGTTGAGGTTGCTGTTCTTCCAGTCGGGGCGCTGCGCGTCGAGCTTCATGCGCGTGGCGATCTTCGCGCTGCCGACGAAGCGACTGCGGTCGAAGGTGTTGAGGTTCTTGTGCGAGAGGACCTGGAAGCAGGCGGCGGTGCCCTGCGCGGCGATCGTGGTGGCCCAGGCGAGGAACACGTGCCAGATGCGGAACCAGCGCTCGCCGTACGCGGCGACGACGTTGTCCTTGTTGGACAGCCAGGTGTCGTGCCACCGCTTGATGGTGATCTTGTAGTGGTACGAGATGTTCTCGACCGAGTTGATCTCCCAGTTCGCCTTCTCCATGACGTTCATCATCGGAGCGAGCGGGAGCGACGCGTCGGCGCCCGGGAAGATGTACTTCGCCATGAAGAGACCCCACACGAGGTCCTCCATCTTGGAGTTACGGCGGAGACCGGTCCACTGCATGAGGAAGAGGCCGTCGTCCGCGAGCAGCTCGTAGACCTGCTCGTAGAACGGCTTGAGGTTCTTCACGCCGACGTGCTCGACCATCTCCAGGTTCGAGATCTTGTTGAACGTCCCCTTGGCGATGTCGCGGTAGTCCGAGCAGAGGACGCGAGCCTTGCCCTCGAGGCCGTTGGCCTTGATGCGCTCGTTGGCGAACTCCGCCTGGTTCTTCGAGAGCGTCACGCCCGTCGAGTCGACGCCGTAGTGCTTCGCAGCGTGCATCGCGAGCGTTCCCCAGCCGCAGCCGATGTCGAGGAACTTCTCGCCGGGGCGGAGATCGAGCTTCTGGCAGACCATGTCGAGCTTGTGGTCCTGCGCCTCTTCCAGGCTCTCGCTCGGCGTGAGGAAGTAGCCCGAGGTGTAGACCATGCGCGGCCCGAGGAACATGCCGTAGAAATCGTCGCCGCGATCGTAGGTGTCGCGAACGAGCTTCGTGTCGTACGCCTTCGAGTGGACGATCGTCTCCGGGACGAACTTCGTCACGAAGTACTTCACGTGCTCCTTGGTGAACGGGTGCTTCGCCACGACGTGGCGGTCCTCGAGGAGCTTGTAGATGTCCCCCGGGATGTCGAGCGCGCCGTCGAAGTACGCCTCCCAGAGCGTGTCGATCGGGATGCGGCCGTTGGCGAACTTCGCGGCGAGCTTTTGATCGTGGAAGACGACGTAGTCGGTGAGCTTCGGCATGGCGGGCGGGTTATCACGAACCCGCTCGGGACGTGAAGGCGGAAGGTGCAGCCGAACCGCCCAGGCTGACGATTTCGTGAATGACCGAGTTGTCGCCGAGCGCTCCGGACGGAGCGCCTCTGCGAACTTCGGTTCGCACCAGCATCGAAGGTCGGCGCGGTTCCGAGCGAGCGCTGCGAAGATCCGTTCGCGTGCGCTCCTCGTGCCCGCGCGCGCATCAGGGTGAGAAATCGACGGTCACCGAATCCATCCGGGCGGCGAAAGGGAGCAAGGGCGGCTGGGCGTAGAGCCCGACCACTACCTCGCGATAGGTGTCATCGGCGGTCGCGGTCGAGACGTTGGTCTCGTCGGCGTATGGCATGCCGTCGAGCCATACCTTCGCAGTGCCTCCCGCGACTCGGAGCGTGGTGTCGATGCGAACGTGAATCCACGTCCCCGCGGTCACCACCTTTGCGAGGGGCACCATCTTGTAGGCGGTGCCGGCCCCGATCATCTCCAGACGGAGCCCGTTCGAGCCGATGCCGAGGACAATGCCGCGACCGCCACCCCGTTGAATCTTGAGGAGCACCATCGTGCCGCCGCCATAGGTCGCTGCGTCGACCTGCAGATCGGCTTCCATGCGTACGACCGCTTCGATGCTCGGCGCGGTGAGGATCCGCGTGACCAGCGCGCCGAGGTCCGCTGCACCGGAGACCGGCGTCGCGACGACCCTGAGCGCGCGAGGGGAGGACGTCGAAGTGCTCTGGAGCGAGTACGCGCCGCCGCTGAACTCGGCAAACCCCGACCAGCCGTACTCGACGATGTCGGACGCGTCGAAGTCGTTGCAGAAGAAATGCGCGGCCTGGTCGCAGAAGCGAAGCGGTTTTGCATCGAACGCGTCGGCCGCGTCGCGCGCGTCGGTCGCCGCGTCGCGCGTGTCGGTCGCGGCGTCGCGCGTGTCGGGAGCGACGTCCTCACCGACCGTCTCGTCGCGAACGTCGACGAACGCGTCGAGCGGGTCGGTCGTCGCATCGGGGACCGCAGTTTCTTCGCGCATCGTGTCGTCCAGCGCATCGACCACCACCACGCCGACGTCGTTCGCCGCGTCGGGCCCCGAGTCCAGCGCGGCCGCGCCGTCACGGTCGGTTCCACCGAACTGAAACTCTGGATAGCTGCACCCGGCCGCCAGGGTGAGCGCGAGGACGAGGCTGCACCTTCCGATTCGCGCTGTCATTTCTTCTTCGCGCCGATCGGCGCGTCCATCGGTTCGGGCAAGGCGGCCGGGCCGACGCTCCGCACCTCGAGCCCCTCTTCCTTGAGCGGCGGGTACTCGACGTCGTTCAACCGTGCGAGCGCGGTGCGCATCTCGGCCGTCCACTTGTTGAAGATCTTCAGCTCGATCGCCTTCTTCCACCCCCCCTCGTAGGCGTCGACGGCCTTCTCGGTGAACTGGGTCGCGATGGGATCGACGATGTCGTGGAAGGCGTCCTGCTCGGCCTGCGAAGCGTTCGGCGGCGGCTTCGCTCCCTTGAGCGCGTTGGCGAAGCCCTCGAAGATGTAGCCGATGCGGTAGAGCGCGGCCGTCGTCCACTCGCCGGCCCCCATCGTCGCGCAGTCCGCGAAGATGCCGCCGGCCTTCTTCAGCAGATCCTTCTTCCGGTCGAGGCGCTTCTTCAGCTCGGCGCCCGACGCGTCGAGCGTGATCGTGTCGTACTCGGCGACGACGCGCTCCCCTTGGAGGTAGCGTGCGTGCGCCGCGTGGACGCGCCCCTCGCCCTTCGCGCTCTTCTTGGCCTTGCCGAGCTTCACGGCTTGTTCGAGCGCGTCGTCGACGCCCTTCTGGTCCTTCAGCTGCACGCGGACCTGCGCGAGCCGGACGTAGGCCTCGATCTTGTGATCGACGTTCTTCGCGCGGGCGACGTAGTTGGCGTAGACCTTCGCGGCCTCGGTGTACTTCTTCGCCTTCTCGTGGGCTTGGCCGAGCAGGAACGTCACCTCGTCCGCGTCGTCCGGATCCTGCTGGCCGAAGAGGCGCAGGTAGTCGTTCGCGTCCTTCACGGCGAGGTCGTAGTTGCCGAGCGCGGTGCGCGCGACGACCGCGTTGAACGAGGCGTCGCGGGCGTGGACGTCCTTCGGGTACCTTTCGACGAGCTTCTCGTCCCAGGTCGCGGCCTCGCCGAGGAGCCCCGCCGCACGCAGCGCTTCCGCGAGCGCCCAGATGGCCTGCGCGGCTTCGGGCTTCCCCGCGTGATCCTTCACGGCGAGCTCACCTGCCTGCTGCGCGATGCCGAGCTCGCCCGCGCTCTTCGCCTCGATCACCGCGTTCACGCACGCCTTCGACGCGCGATCGTCCTTCGGGAACTCCTTCGCCGCGCGCAGGTACGCGTTGGCCGCGCCGACGTGGTCCCCCTTTGCGCCGAGCGCTTCGCCCTGCTTGAAGACCGCCTGCACGATCAGGCCATCGAGCTTCTTCTGTTGCTCGGACGACGCATAGGCGGGGAGCGTTTTGAGCTTTCGCCCCCAGGTCTCGACGTTGCCGAAGTCCTTCGCGTGCACGAGCGCGTCGATCATCCGGTCGCCGGCGGAGGCGGCCTCCTTCGAGCTCGGATAGCGCGTGAGGAGCTCGCCGAAGATGCGAATCGCAGGGTCGTAGACCTTGTGGTCGTAATAGGTCACGCCCTGCGAGAGGAGGAAGCCGGGGATCTCCGGATCGTTCGGGTAGGTCGCCGCATAGAACGAGAGCGCCTCGGCGAAGCGCTTGTCGGTCTCGGTCTCCTCGCCCGGCTTGGCCTTGCCGGCCTCGAGCTCCTTCGCGCGCATGCGGTCGAGCGCGGTCAGCGCGTTGAAGAGCGCGTCGCGCGAGAGCCCCCCCTTCGGGTTCATCTTCGCGCACGCGAGGTAGTCGCGGGCCGCTTCGCTGTCCTCGCCGAGCCGGTGGTACTCGATCTCCGCGACGTAGAAGAGGACCTCGTACGCGTTCGTGTTGCCGCTGAAGCGCGTGAGATAGAGGTGATAGAGCCGCTTCGCGAGGCGGAACTCGTTCGGATCCTTGGTGGCCTGCGCGTGCGCGTGCACCTCGAGCGCGCGCGAGCGGAGATCGACCTCGATGGCCCTCGTCGAGGCGTCGACCACCTTCGAGTCGAGCTGCGTCTTCGCCCAGCTGCCCGGCGTCGGCTCGACCTTCTTCCCGGGCGGCAGCTTGTCGGGCGCTCGCTCGGGCGACATCGGCACGCCCGACGGCAGGTGCTCGTCGAGGAGCCGCTGATAGGTCGCGATGATCTTCCCGTGATCGCGCTCGATGACCCACCCGCGCGCGATGGCGAGGACGTGCTGGGTGCCTTCGGGCGAGGTCGGTTCGAGCTTGCGCAGGAGCTCGTAGGCCTCGATGGCCTTTTTGTAGCGACCGGCTTCTTCGTACGCGGTCGCGAGCTTGCGCACGATCTTCCCGGCGAAGCGCTCGCCGCCGATCTTCTGCAAGAAGGCATAGACGTCAGCCGGCGTCGTCTTCTCGTCGCCGATGAAGACGTCGACGAGCGCCTTGATCGCCTCGTCCTCGAGTGACTCCAGCGCCTCGCGCTTGGCGAGCGATCCGCCCGACGTCTGCGCGGTGACCTCGAGCACCCTGGCGAAGCGCTTCGCGGCCTCTTCCTCCCGACCGAGCTTCCACAGGCACCAGGCGCTCTTGAAGAGCGCGAGCCCGTAGAGCTCCCCCTCCGGCTTCTTCAGGACGTACTCGTACTCGTCGTACGCCTTCTGCCACTCCGGTCCGCTGCTTCCCGACGGAGAAGCGCCGCCGTTGAAGTAGGCCTCGCCCTTCGCCATGTGGGCGTCGGGGGCGAAGCGGCTCTTCGGGTACTTCGCGAGGATGATCTCGAACGACGCGAGCGCTTCCTTGTCGTTCCCCTCTTCGCCCGCGAGCGCGCCGTCGACGTAGAGCGCGAGGTCGTACTGGGAAAACGTGGGGAACTTCTCGATGACGCGCCGGACCAGCGCGCGCGCCTCGCCGAGCTCCATCTTCGGCGCGGGGCCCTTGCTGCCGATCGGCTTCTTCTCCCACTCGGCGAACGCGAGGAGGTGCTTCTCGCGCGCCTTTTCCCATTTGATCTCGGCGAGCTTCAGGAGCGCCTCGGGGAGATCGGGCGAGTCCTTCGGCTCGTCCTTGATGAAGGCCTCGAGGAGCTTCTCGGCCTCGTCGCGCAGCTTGGTGATGTTCGCGAGGTCGGCCTTCAGGCGCGCGGCCATGATCGCGCGGGCCTGCGGACGCAGATCGGGTGGCAGCCGCTCGATGCCCTTGATCGGCTTCTCGGCGCTCGCTCCCCCCGCCGCCTGCGTCTGCGGCTTGGGCGCGCTCTTCGGCGCCTGGACGCCCTTCTCCTGGGTGGCCTTGATCGGAGCCGCGCCGACGCGGGCATCCCCTACAGCCAACGCGAGCGCCAGGGCGAGCGCGGTTGCGATCGGAACGGCTCGCATCACGCTCGAGCATACCCGACTCGGGTGTCAGGGGACGAAGCGCAGGGACACGTCGTCGTAGTACGCTCGGAACCACGTCGTGTGATCAGCCGCGTAGAGACCGACGATCAGGCGGCGGCTCACGTCGTCGCTGCGCGCCGTCGAGAAGGCGGCCTTGGAGAAGGCCCCCGCGCCCATGTCGTCGATCCAGAGCGTGGTGCTGCCGCCCGCGATCAGCATCTTCGCCTCGAGCCGCGCGTGGAACCACCGGTTGATCGGCACCGGCGTCGCCACGCGGTACTCGGCATAAGGCTCCCCGACCACCTCGACGTAGAAACCGTTCTTGTCGACCGAGAGCGCGACGCCGTCGCCGCCGACGTGCTGCAGCTTGAAGAGGAACACCTGACCGTTGGGGAAGACCGCGCTCTCGAGGCGAATCCAGGCATCGACGCGCATCGTCGTGCCGGCGGTCGGAACCACGAACGAGCGGTACGCGTTGCCGACGACGACGGTGCCGCCGTCGCCCGCCTGCACGGTCGAGGCGAACGCGTTCGGCAACGATCGACCGCTCGCTTCGAGCGCGACGGCGCCGCCGGTGCCGATGTTGGTCCCGGTGAACCCCGTGGTGGCGGACGTCCAGTCGTCGAAGTCGAGGCAGAAGACGGAACCGTCGCCGACGCAGCCGGGCGAGTAGGTGTCCGGCGCGGAATCGCGCGCGTCACGCGCGTCGCGCGCGTCCGCGACGTCCGCGATCGTGGCGTCGGCGACGCTCGTATCGACGCTCGTATCGACGGTGGCGTCGACGATCGAGGTGTCGGCCTCCGTCTCCGAGCGACCGGCGTCGACACCTTCGTCGGGAACGACGAGCACCGCGGAGTCGGCGGTGCCGTCCCGTGCGCCGACCGTGGCGTCGGTGGGCGTGGCGTCGGCGGGCGTGGCATCGCCGGCGGCGAACGCGAACTCCGGGTAGGAGCAGCCGGTCGCCACCACGCTCCAGACCGCGCTCCACACCCACAGCGCGCGCCAGGCGTTCACCGCACGAACGTATCACTCAGCGGCGGCGGGGCCCGTCGAGGGCGTCCGATCGCTCGCCGCCATGCTCGATGTCCGTCGTGTTCCGTGCGGGAGACCGCGCTGGAGATGCGCTCTCCCGCTCGACGTCGCCCGAGATCCACATTCGACC
>JBKJQC010000561.1:0-3049 GCA_046593995.1 Polyangiales bacterium | reverse complement strand
CTGGCAGGTGCCGATTCCGCCCGCGGCAGCGCACGTCTCGCAGCCGCCCGCGCATGCGCGATCGCAGCACACGGAAGCCCCGCCCGAGCCGAGCGCGCACTGACCGCTGCCGCACTGCGCGGCGCTGGTGCACGCGCCACCAACAGGCAGCTTCGGCACGCACAGCGAGGTCGTCGTGTTGCAGTACGCGGTCGCGACACAGTCGGCGCTCGATCCGCACGTCGCCTTGCAGCCGGTGAGCCCGCAGGTGAACGGCGCGCAGGGGCGGGTCGCGGGGGTCGCGCCGCAGGCGCCGCTGCCGTTGCAGTACGCCGCGGGCTGCTCGACGCCGCCCGAACAGGTGGCCGCGACGCACGCGGTCGCAGCGCCGGGCGCGGTGCACGTCGCGGACGTCCCGTCACACGTTCCCGCGCACGCGCCGCCCCCGGCGCAGGTGCCATGCCCGGCCCTCGGCGCGCCCGAAATCGTCGTGCATGCTCCGACGCTGCCGGTCTCGTTGCACGACTCGCAGGCGGACGCGCACGCGCGATCGCAGCAGATGCCGACCGAACAGAAGCCCGACGCGCACTGAGCGTTCGCCGAGCAGGTGGTCCCCACGGCGACCGAGTCGCCGAAGACCTCCGCGGCCTGCAGGCTCACGCCTCCGACGGCGCCACCGGCGACGAGCACGCGACCGTCGAGCATCTCGTCGATCGTTCCTCCGACGCGGAAGCCGATGGCGTCGGGCCCCGCGCTCCACGACTTTCCCACGCCGCTGAAGATGCTCGAGGCCACACTGCTGTTCGTCGACCCGACGAAGATCGCGCGATCGCCCGCCAGCGCCGCCAGCATCGAGGAGCTTGTCTGCACGTTGGGGATCCCCGAGACCAACGTGAGCCCGGTCGCCGGATCGTAGAGCTCGCCGTCCGAGCGACTGCCGCCGACGACGAGCGCGCGTCCGCTCGTCAGTCGCACGACCCCTGGATAGGCGCCGCGGCTGAAGAGCAGGGTCGGTCCGGGCGAGAACAGGCCCGTCGTCGCGTCGTAGAAGTCGCTGGCCGTAGACGTGGATCCGCCGACGATCCAAACGCGATTCGCGTCGAGCAGGACCGGTGTCGCTTGCGTCCGCGGAGACATCTTGTTGGCTACCGTGGTCCACGCGCCGGTGCTCTCGGTGAACACGAGGCCGATGTCGGTCGACTGCCCCGTGTTCGAGCACGCCGCCATGAGCGTCTGCACGCCCACGGTGATCAGCGACAGGTACGCCGTGAAGGTCGTGGGAGGCGGTGCGGCATCGGTCCAGGTGGCGGTCGCAGGGTCGAAGATCTCGCTGGTCGAGTTCGAGATACCGCTCGGCCCGCGTCCCCCCACGACGAGGATCTTTCCGGAGGGCAAACGCGCGAAACCCTGGGACTCGCGCGGGATCTTCATCGACGGAACGAGCGTCCAGCCGAGCGTGGCGGGGTCGAAGATCTCGGCCGACGAACGGACAGCCGCGCCGGACACGCCGCCGGCCACGAGGTGCTTGCCGGAGGCGAGGCGCACGGAGCGGTGGCGCTGGCGCGACTCGGCCATCGCAGTGACCGACCCCCACGCGGGATCGACGACGATCGGGTGGACGAGCCCCGCTGTGTCGAGGCGCGCGGTCACGCGCGCCTCTCCGGCGCCGAGCGTGACGATCTCGACGTCGAGCGCCCGGGTGTGTCCCGCGGAGTCCCACGCGACCAACTGCGATGCGCGCAGGCGCGCGTTGCCGTCGGCGTCGAGCGCCTGCACGAACCCATCGATGGTGTTCAGTCGCGCGATCGCCGGACCGAGACGAACGCGCCAGGAGAGCGTGCTCGTCGCCTCCGACGTGCGGAGCACGCGTAGCTCCTCGAGCTGTGCGCCGTCGAACAGAATCACGCCGTCGGCCTCTCGGGCGACCCGCTCGTAGCTGACGACGCCGCCTTGCTCGCGCCCGACGGCGTCGAAGGCACCCTCGGGCGTGATCTCGAGCCACACGAGCGGCGATCGTTCGATCCGCATCGCTCCGCCGAACGTGCTCGGGATGTGTGCGGTCAGCGCGCGCGCGGGGTCGCTCGCCGCAGAGCGCGCCACGAAGGCCGACGATGTCGCGCTCAACGGCCGCGCCAACGAGACGCGGGCATCCGCCGGCGAGATCGCGCGAACGCGCGCCAGCACCGTCGACGGCTCCGCGCGCCTGTCGACGTCAGCGTCCCGCGCCACGCAGGACAACTGGACCACACACGCGACCAGCGCGAGCCTCGAGACTGCACCCACCGTTCCCCCCGATCGCTCGTGCCCGCGGTAAGGACACCTGAGGCAGAGAATCAAGTCAACCCGGGCTACCGACATGCTCGGTCGGTCCCGCTGGCGGCGCTCCCGAGGCCGCGCTCCACTCTGCGGCCATGCAGCGCCTCGATCCGAAGACCACCGCTCTGATCGTCGTCGATCTCCAGGAGAAGCTCGCCCCCGCGATGGAGCAGGCCGCCTTTGCGCGCACCGTGAAGGCGACGGATCTGCTGCTGACGGCCGCGCAGCTCCTCGGCGTCCCGACGATCGCGACCGAGCAGTACCCGAAGGGGCTCGGCTGCACCGTCGACGCGCTGCTCGGACCGCTCGAGCAGCTTCGCTGCGAGCGCATCGCCAAGATGACCTTCTCCGCGGTCGACGCGCCCGAGGTCGCGCGCTGGATCTCGCGGACCGCGCCCCGTGCCGTCGTCGTCGTCGGCGTCGAGGCGCACGTCTGCGTCTTCCAGACCGTGCGCGATCTCGCGCAGCGCGGGTTCGAGGTCCACGTCCCGCACGACGGCGTCGCGTCGCGCCGCGACGAGGACCGCAAGACCGCGCTCGCCTTGATGGAGCGCGCCGGCGCGGTCGTCACCACGAGCGAGACCGTGGTCTTCGACTGGCTGCAGAGGGCCGAAGGCGACGCGTTCAAGACCCTCTCGAAGAAGATGCGCTGAGCCGTCGCCGCTCGAAGTGAGAGACGAAGCGAGACGAGATTCACAGGGAGGCAGGGAGGCACGGAGGAAAGAGGAGGCGAGACGAGAAGGGGTGCTGCCGC
>JBKJQC010000267.1:0-4959 GCA_046593995.1 Polyangiales bacterium | reverse complement strand
ATGGATCCGCCCTACGCCGACAACCTCGACTACTCCGACGATCCGCGCTGCATCGGCAAGCTGAAGGCCAATGGCCAGTGGCAGCGTGCGATGAAGCTCGCGATCCGCGAGTGCGCGCGCGTCCTCCGCGAGGACAAGATCCTCGCGATGTTCGTCGCCGACGTACTGCGGAAGAAGACGCAGTTCTTCCCCCTCGGCTTCGAGCTCTTCGCGCTCGCACGCGAGGAGGGGCTCGTCCCGGTCGACGTGGTCGCGGTGGTCCGCCACAACCGGACCCTCGAGATGGGGAACTACCGGAAGGCCGCCGACGAGCAGGGGTTCTTCCTGCGCGGCTTCAACTACCTCCTGCTGTTCAAGAAGCGCGCGCCGACTACTTCGCCGAGCCCGACGGAGTGAGCGCGCGGCGCGTGAGGTCCTCGGCGACGTCCGGCGCGATTCCGTAGATCTCGACGAGGGCCTGCACGGCGTCCTCACCGAGCGCGCGCGCGCGTCGCAGCGGCTCGTGCTCGTGGTAGCGGAGGATCCACGGGGCGAGCTGCCGGCGGATCTCTCCCGCGCACACGTCCTCGATCACCTGCACGCCGGAGGCGCGCACGATCTCCGCCCCGGCACCGTCGACGCGGGGGTGGGGATCGCGGATCCCGCACACGACGAGCCGCACGCCGCTGTCGGCGATCACGCGCGCGCAGGCCGGGGTCCGTCCGTGGAAGGCACACGGCTCGAGCGTCGAGTAGAGCGTGGTGAGCGCGAGGTCGATCCCGCGCGTGCGGGCCTCCTGGAGGGCGCCGATCTCCGCGTGATCCTCGCCGGGACCCTGCGTGTGGCCGCGCGCGACGATCTCGTCGCCGAGGACGATGACGCTGCCGACCCAGGGGTTGTCGCCGGTCTTGCCGCGGGCGCGCTCGGCCTCCGCGATCGCCGCACGCATCGCTGTCTCGTGATCCACGTCCGCCATGGTAGTCCGCTATTCTCGGCGCGGCATGGCCGACACGCACTCCCTGAAGAGGCTCGCGCACGCGGCGATGGTCGAGCATGGGTTCGAGCCGACGTTCACCGAGGCCGCGCTCCGCGAGGCACGCGCGGCGGCGGCTCCGTCGGACGGCGTGCGGGATCTGCGCGCTCTCCCCTGGACGTCGATCGACAACGTCGACTCGCGTGACCTCGACCAGGTGGAAGGAGGATCTGGGCGACGGTCGCATCCGCGTCCTCATCGGCATACGAGGACGTCGCCGCGTTCCTCGACGGCCTGGGCGCTCGCGAGATGGTGAACGCCACGCCCATCGCCATGGTCGAAGCGCAGCTCCGCATGCAGGACACGGCGGCAGGTCGCCTGCGCGATCGCCGCTACGAGCAGGGGGCGCTCGACTTCGAGACCATCGAGGCGCGTCCCGTGACGAAGGACGGCGAGATCGTCGACCTCGTGGTGCGCAAGAAGAACCGCGCGGCGGAGCTCGTCGAAGACTTCATGATCGCCGCCAACGGCGTGATGGCGCGCGCGCTCGATCGCCACGGCGTCTCGTCGATCCGTCGCGTCGTCCGGTCGCCGCAGCGATGGAAGCGCATGGTCACGCTCGCCGCGTCGTACGACACGGTCCTCCCGGAGGAGCCGAGCAGCGCTGCGCTCGCGAGCTTTCTCGCGACGCAGAAGGCGAGGGACGCGAATGGCTTCGCCGAGCTGTCGCTCTCCGTGGTCAAGCTGATGGGGCCCGGCGAGTACGCCGTCGAGCGCGCCGGCGAGCCGCACGCGGGGCACTTCGGGCTCGCGGTGCAGGACTACACGCACTCGACGGCGCCGAACCGCCGCTTCTCCGATCTCGTCACGCACCGGATGCTCAAGGCGGCGCTCGTCGGTGGATCACCCGCCTATGCCGACGACGAGCTGGCCGAGATCGCAGCGCGCTGCACCGACAAGGAGAACGACGCGCGAAAGGTCGAGAGGACGGTGCGCAAGGCCGCGGCGGCGCACCTCCTCTCGGGTCGGATCGGCGAGACCTTCGACGCCATCGTGACCGGCGCGGCGCCGAAGGGGACCTTCGTGCGGCTCCTCCGGCCGTCCGCCGAGGGGCGCGTGGTGCGCGGGCACGAAGCGCTCGACGTCGGCGATCGCGTGCGCGTGGAGCTGCTCTCCACCGACGCAGCGAAGGGGTTCATCGACTTCGCGGCGGTGTGAGCGGCGTCAGCTTTCTGACACCGCATCACTCGATGCCGCGTGCGTATCCGTCGAGCCAGCTGCGCTTGAATGCGCCGTAGCGTCGTTCGGCGATCGCCTCTCGCGCCTCGCGCATGAGCGCGCCGTAGGTCCACAGGTTGTGGATGGACAAGAGACGCAGCACCAGCATCTCGCCCGCCATGAAGAGGTGTCGAAGGTAGGCGCGCGCGTACCCGGCGGCGCAGCACGCGCACCCGCAGCTCTCGTCGAGCGGACGCTTGTCGTCGCGGAAGCGCGCCTGCTTCACGTTCACCTTGCCGAAGCGGGTCAGCGCCTGCCCGTTGCGCGCGTTCCTCGTCGGGAGCACGCAGTCGAACATGTCGATGCCATGCTCGATGGCCTCGAGCAGATCGGGCGGAGTTCCGACCCCCATCAGATAGCGCGGCCGCGCCGGATCGAGCCGGTGCGCGACCTCCGCGAGCGCCTCGTACATCAGCGGGATCGGCTCGCCGACCGAGAACCCGCCGAGCGCGAGGCCGTCGAAGCCGTCGTCGATCGCCGCGAGCTCCTCGGCGTGCGCGATGCGGAGGTCGGCGAAGGTGCCGCCTTGCACGATGCCGAAGAGCGCCCGACCCGCAGGCCGGTAGTCGCGCCGCCACACTGCGAGGCAACGGTGCGCCCAGCGCGTCGTCCGCGCGACGGCCTCCTCGATGCCCTTGCGATCGCGGACGCCCTCGCCCCCGAGCGGCGGACACTGATCGAGCTGCATCGAGATGTCGGCGCCGATGAGCCCCTGCACACGCATCGACTCTTCCGGCGTCATGGCGTGCTTCGCGCCGTCGAGGTGCGACCGGAAGACGACCCCGTCCTCGCTGATCTTCGCGCCCGCGCGCACCGTCGATGCCGGCCCGACGCTCGTGCGCGGACCTGCCTGCGCGAGCGAGAAGGCCTGGAAGCCGCCGCTGTCGGTGAGCATCGCGTGCGGCCACTTCGTGAAGCTACGCAAGCCGCCGAGGTCGCGCACCAGCTCCGCGCCGGGGCGGAGCCAGAGGTGATAGGTGTTGCCGAGCACGATGCGCGCGCCCGTCGAGGCGACCTCCTCGGGCGAGAGTCCCTTCACGGAGCCCTGCGTGCCAACGGGCATGAACGTCGGCGTCTCGACGTCGCCGTGCGGGGTCGTGAGCACGCCGGTGCGCGCGTGGCCGTCGGTCGCGTGGGTGCGGAACGCGAATCCGGGTGCGATCGGCCCCGCCATCACGAGGCTCCGGCGAGACCGCTCGTTCCGGCGAGCACGTCTTCGATCGACAACTTGCTCGTGAGGAGCATCGCGTCGCCGTAGGAATAGAACCGATACTCCTTCGCGATCGCGTGCGCGTAGATCGCGTGGAGGTTCTCGACCCCGACGAACGTGGCGACGAGCGCGAGGAGGGTCGACTTGGGGAGGTGGAAATTCGTCAGCAGCGCGTCGACCACGCGGATCGGCGCGCCCGGCTGGAGGAGCAGCTTCGTCGTCGCGCTGCACGCGACGATCGGCTCCTTGGCCCCACGATCGGCCGCGCTCTGTGCCGCCGCCTCGAGCGCGCGCACGACCGTCGTGCCGACCGCGACCACCGGGCGCCCGTCGCGCCTTGCGCGCACGATGGCGTCCGCGGTCCCGCGGCTCACTTCGAACGACTCGGCGTGCATGGGGTGATGGTCGAGGTCGTCGACCTGCACCGGTTGGAAGGTGCCGAGGCCGACGTGCAGCGTCACGGTCGTCACGTCGCACCCGGCGATCGCGAGGCGGCCGAGGAGCGCCTGGGTCAGGTGCAATCCCGCGGTCGGCGCCGCGACGGCACCGGTGTGCTTGGCGAAGATTGTCTGGTAGCGCGCGGCGTCGTCCTCGGTCGCGGTTCGCTTGATGTAGGGCGGGAGCGGGATCTGACCGTGCGCCTCGATCGCGTCGCGCACGTTGCCGCCCGCCGCGTGGGAGACGAGCAGCACGCGCAGGAGACCGTCGTCCTCGGCGCGCCCGAGGATACGCAACGAGAGATCGTCCCCCACCTCGAGATCGCGATCGAAGCGGAGCGGCTTCGATGCCTTGCCGAGCGCGCGCCACACCTCGCCTTGCACCACGAGCGGGCCGTCGGGCGTCTCCTTCTCGTAGGAGCCCGGACCCTCGGGGCGCACGAGGAAGATCTCGACCTTCCCGCCCGTCTCCGGCTTCTTCGCGAGCAGTCGCGCGGGGAGGACGCGCGTGTCGTTGACGACCACGAGCGCGTTCTTCGGGATCACGTCGGCGAGATCGGCGATCGTCCCGTCGGTGAGCGCCACCTCGCGCGGACCTCGAGGATCGCAGACCAGGAGCCGGGCGCCATCGCGCGATTCCGTGGGAGCCTGCGCGATGCGCTCGGCAGGCAGCTCGTAATCGAGGAGATCGACGCGCACGGCAGGCTCATGATCCCGAGGGGAACGGCTCGGGGGGGCGGACCTTGGGGAAAGCCGATCCGCGCGTCAATTCGAAGCGGCGCGCGCGCCTCACGCGCGCCTCGCGCCTCACGCGTGCCGCTCACGCGTGAAAGCCGCGGTCACGCGAGGGGACGTGACTGCGGGAGCGGATTCGCCGGGTTGTTGATCCGCAGCTCGTCGAGCTTCGTGCGCACGAACTCGGCGAGCTCGGTGAAGTGCACCGGGCGCGGCACGAACGCGATCGCGCCGCAGTCCATCCTCTCGAGCTGGGTCGGCGAGAAGTGGTAGTCGCTCGTGAGAACCACGCGCACGCCCGGCGCACCGTCGCGCAGCCTTCGTGCGAGCTCGAAGCCGTTGGTGCC
>JBKJQC010000205.1:0-6599 GCA_046593995.1 Polyangiales bacterium | reverse complement strand
GGCCGATGCGAGGTAGCCGGTGGCGAGCGCGGAGATCGCCACGGCGCCGTAGCCGGCGAACTCGTTGAGCCCCATGGCGAAGCCGCGCCGCGCCGGGCCCGCGAGATCGATCTTCATGATCACCGTCGTCGACCAGGTGAGGCCCTGACTGATACCGAGCAACACGTTTGCGAACAGGATCCAGTTCCACGACGGCGCCCACATGAGGAGGAACGGGACAGGGACTGCGATCGCCCATCCGATGAGCAACACCCGCTTCCGACCGATGGCATCCGACAGCCGCCCGGCGAGGTAGTTCGTCAGCGCCTTCGAGATCCCGAACGCGACGATGAACGACAACACCGCCGCGTGCGCCGCGAGATGGAAGTCGTGCTCGGCGATCGCCGGAAGGATGGTTCGCTCGAGGCCGACCATCGCGCCGACGAACGCGTTGACGACGACGAGGAGCGAGAACTGAGCGAGGTTCTCGCGCAGGCCGAGGCGGATCGCGCTCATGAGTCCGTCCGTCCCTGGTTTGCGCGCAGCACGCGCTCCATCTCGACAGGCTTCGGTGGCACGTCGACGAGCGCGTCGATGAACTCGTCGCGCGTCTTGCCGAGCAGCTCGCTCCATCGCTTCTCGGAGGCGATGGTGCTCGACGGCTTACCGCTCATGCCCGCGCCGCACGCGGAGCCGGCGAAGTGCGCGGGATACACCTCGAGGTCATCGGAGAGCGTCAGGAGCTTCGCGTGGATGCTGTCGTGCAACTCGCCAGCGTTCTCCCGCGCGCGTCCCGGCAGATCGGGGCAGCCCACCGCGCCGACGAACAGTGTGTCGCCCGTGAGCACGAACCACGGCTCGGGACCGCGCCGGAGATCCGTGACCAGGAGGCAGATGCTCTCGGGCGTATGCCCCGGCGTGTGAAGGACCCTCACGCGCGTGTTCCCGAGCTCGAGCTCCTGATCGTGGCGTAGCGCTTCGAACGGAAAGTCCACGTTCGCGGACTCGTGCAGGCAGTAGCTCGCTCCGACCTTCCGCGCGAGCGAGCGGCCTCCGGAGAGATGGTCCGCGTGCACATGCGTATCGATCACGTGCGTGATCCGCATTCCCTTCGACGCGGCGAACTCGGCGTAGGTATCAACGTCATGCTCGTGCGCGTCGACGACGGCGCACTTGCCGAGCCCTCCGCACCCGAACAGGTACGCGGAGCAGCCCGTCTCGAAGTAGTAGTACGGCCTGAAGATCATGATCCAACCTCCGTGCGGCGCAGACTGAAGCTCATGACGGTCTCGCGGTCGGCATCCCCGCTGCCTTCCACTCGGGAAAACCGTCGCCGAGACGCCGCGCGCGACGACCGCTCTTGCGAAGAATCTCGACGGCGCGGTCGGCGTAGATGCAGTACGGCCCGCGGCAGTAGGCGACGTACTCGCTGCGTTTCGGGAGCTTCCCGAGCCGCTCCTTCAGCTCGTCGACCGGCACCGAGATCGCGCCGGCGATGTGGCCGGCAGCGAACTCGCTCGCCGGGCGTGTATCGAGCACGACGACCTCGCCATTCCTGATGCGCGCGAGGAGCTCGTCCATCCCGACCGGCTCAGGATCGGACCGATCGCCGAAGTGCTCGTGCACGAGCCGCTCGATCTCCGCGAGGCGTCGCTCGGCGACTCCACGGACGACTCGCACCACGTCGTAGACGCCGTCCTCCGCAAGCCGGTACCGCGCGAAGAGGCCGTCCTTCGTGCGGTCGACCAGACCGGCGCCGCGCAGGGTCTGGAGGTGCTGCGAGGCGTTCGCGACCGACAGGTGTGTCTCGCTTGCGATCGATTCGACCGTGCGTTCCCCCTGCGCGAGCAGCTCGAGGATTTCGAGTCGATGCGGGTTCGCGATGGCCTTCCCGACCCGTGCCAGCTGGTCGTAGAGGCGGTCCTTGAAGGCGCGGTGGCTTGCGTCCGTCGGCATATTCGTTTATTCAATGTACTTATTGAATACTACGAGTGCAAGGCCGCCGTGTTCGCCGGCGGCTATGACGCGCTCCGCACGTCCGTTTCGGACCCTTTTCCCGCTCGCGTCCTCAGTTGCGGCGATCGTCCCGCCCGCGCCGGTGATCTTCGAAGGCGGCCGCGGTGAGACCCGAGCCCGCACCTGCGGGTGCTGCGAGCCTCTCAGCGGGTCCACTCCAACGCGATCTCGGTCTCGGGAAGATCGAGTGCGTTCGCGATCTTGTAGAGCCACGGCATCGATGGGCACGCGTGACGTGCTCGCCTTCATGCGGCGGGCCACCGACGACGCGCTGGCGATGACCGAGCTGCGCTACCTGGTCGAGGAACTGCCTACCGTCCTCGGGGATCGGGCTCCCGGACCTCGATAGAGGGCTCGTCATGCAGCTCGTCATCGGGCACGAAGACGACGCGCATGCCCCAGCCGCCGAACGTGCTGAGCATCCGCGCGAACTCCATGGGCGTGAAGTCGCGATCGTCGATGGTGATGAACGGCTCGGTCTCGTCGTCGCCGCTGGTACCCATGACGACGCAGCGCAGGACGTCCCCGCGCGGAACCCACTGGTCTCCCCTGGCGAAGAACTCGACCTGGGGACGACCAGGCGGCACTTCGACCGCGACGTGCTCGTACTCGGCCATCAAGGCGTCGCGCGCCTCGATGTGCTCGTTCCACACGTCGAGGATCTCCTGGTCGGTCATCGCGGAGAGCTTCTCGGCGCCGAGCTTGAAGTGCGTCGTCGCGATCTTGTCGTCGGCGTACGCGATGATCGCGTACTCGCCTTCGCGGGTGATTCTGACCTCCTCTGGTGAGGCGCGGCGTGGGCGGCGGGGCATGGGCATGCAGTCGATCCTCGCGCGCCGTCATACCACGCGGAGCTGCGCCAGTGGACGGTCACCATGGCGGCCGAGGTCGATCGAGCAGCTCACACTGGAGGTGCGCCTCGACGATCGCGACGAGCACCGGTCGGAGGATCGCGAAGGGGTGGTGTGCGTCGGGGGTCGCGAGGTTCCCCCGTGCGACTTCCCGGCGGCGGAGTGTCCTCGCGTCGCTCCTCACGCTGCAGCTCGAGCTCGTCGCTCGCCCCGCGCATCTGCCGCGCGGCGCAGCAACTTCCATTCGAGCGGCTGCATCTCGCCGTGACCAATGAGGATCAACTCCTCTACGCCCACCGGGTACGACCAGAGGAGCACGGTCCCGCCATTGGGGGTCGTGGTAAGCAAGCGGCCCGTCGTGGCCAGACTTGCGGACGAGCCGCTCAAGCACGTTGGGGACAGGAGGTTCGAGCTTCCCTGCGACCGTGGACGGCGCGACCATCGGCCCCCTGATGCCCGCTAAGCGTGACGTTCTCCTCCACCTGACACGCGATGAGCTTCTCACCGTCGTGGATCGCTTCGACCTCGCCTCACCTGATCGACACGCGAAGGACGGCATCATCGACGCGGTGGTCGCCTCGAAGAAGGCGAACCTCCCCGAGATCATCGCAGGCTACTCTCGCGACTGCCCTTTCCTCCTGCCGAGGAACGCGAAGGCACCATGAAGCGATTGCATGCGCTCGCAGAGCGAATCGTCTCCGAGGAGACGACCCTGCATGGTCTACGCGCAACCAAGGCCGCCCTCATGTCCATCCTCCTCACCGGCGAAGTCCGCATCACCCCCGACCGGACGACGGCGTGACCACTGTTCGCTTCGTCGCCGGCGAGATCCTCTTCGAGTGGGACGCCGACAAGGCCACGACGAACAAGCGGAAGCACGGTGTCCCGTTCGAGGAGGCCACCACCGTCTTCGCCGACCCGCTGGCGAGGACGATTCCAGACCCCGACGATGCTAGCGACGAGGTGCGCCTGCTCATCCTGGGGGCATCGAGGGCCCGCCGCGTGCTCGTCGTCGTCCACGTCGAGCGCGGCGAACGCCTCCGCATCATTTCGGCCCGTTTGGCGACGCGGCGAGAGCAACTCACACTGAAAGAAGAAAGCTGATCACCATGCGCAAGGAATACGATTTCCACGGCTCGAAGCCGAACCCCTACGCCGCTCGTCTCGGCGAGAAAGGGAAGGAACAGGTCAACCGCCTCTTCCTCGAATCCGAAGGCTTCGTGCGCCTCGACGACGAGGTGGCAGAGGCGTTCCCGTCGGCCGAGTCGGTCAACGAGGCGCTGCGGTTGGTGATGCGCCTCCGCGAGGTCGGGCGCCGCAAGGCGTCCCCGAAGACGAAACCTCGTCGTCGTCCCCGCGCAGCAACCTGAGCCCGGAGATGAGCTCTCCCAGCCGTGGCTGGAACGAGAAGAGCCTGTCCGAGACGCCCGCGGTCGAGGATGTCGTGCGCAGCCCGCCTCTCAAACGACGACATCTACAGGGCCGTCCGCGCGGTGACGGCCGTGCCCGCCGCGTCGCTGATCGAGGCGAGCGAGAAGCTGCACACGACGCTCACCTACGGCATGTGCACTCTTGTGCAGCTTGCACGAGACGATCGCGAACGCCCCGAGAATCTTTGAGCCAACCATGGGATTTGAACCCACGACCTGCGGTTTACGAAGGCGTTTCGACCTTGTGCAGGGCGGCGTGAGCGGAGCGGAAGTGCCGGTGATCAGCGGGTTCTGCACGACCGGCCAGCGGTACGGACGGCGCCAACGGTTATGAATTTCTGATGCAGGGCGGGGTTGGCCGGGGTTGCACAAGGCCTGCGGCTTCCGTGCACGGAGGTACCGTCCGGCAAGGTCACGGTCGCGATGACGGCCGCCGAGACGAAGGCGCTCCCGTTGGGGGATCACGTCGTCCAGATCAAGGTCGCCTTCGCGGACGGCTCCGTGCGTACGTGGCCCGACGGCAAGGCCGGGCCGATGACGATGACGGTCGTCGAGGGGTTGGACGAAGCGGCCGAGGAGTGATCCGCCCTCACCCGCCGTAGCAGGTCAGCGGCGTGGCCAGCGGCTCCAGCGGATCGGTGCACTTGTCCATCCGACAGTCTCGTGAGGCGCAGTGGTACCACTCGGTGCACGTCGCACCGGCAGGCGCCATCTCCGTGCACTTCATGTCCTTGCAGCCGTTTGCGAACCCGCACGAATCGTCCTTCCAATCGGCGCACGCGCCGCCGATTGGAGTCACGGCTTTGCAGACGTTTTCGTCACAGTACAGCGACGGCCCGTCGCATACGTAGCCGTTCGATCCGCACGGCTGCCCGAGGGGCGCGAGGGCGAGCATGCCGCACTTCGAGGAATTGCAGAACCCCGCTCCACCGTCAGGGTGCACGCACTCACCGTTCGACGAGCAAGGTTGCCCCTTGGGGGTCGTTCCGTTGAACACGGCTCCGCAACGTGCGCTGATGTTCACCACGTCGAAGTAGGAGTTGCGGCACCGAGCGAACCCCTCCTGCCACGCGGCAATGCAGTCCTGAACGCCGGCAGGGTTCAGCGTCGCCCGTCCAGCCTTCGCGGCCTCGACCGACTTCTGACAGTCAAGCGCGTGAGGCCGCTTGCACCCCTCGAAGTCGAACTTGATAGCGGTCGCGGTGCAGCACTCTTGCGTGCGCGATGCACAGATGCCCGCGGAGAGGATCTCGCACACGTTGTCGAGCGTGATCCCCGCTGTGTCGATGGGTACGTCGACGGCGGCGTCGTTGGTCGCTGTCTCGACGCCGCCCTCCGACGCGGCAGACCCCGTATCGGGTTTGCCGGTGTCGGGCGGTGCGTCGACCACTTCTGCTCCGCAGCCGACGAGGGCCGCGGACAGGAACAGCATAGGGATCCGCATCGGGATGCCCTCAGAAGTCCGTCGCCGTACACACACCGTCTCGGGTGCAGCTAGCACGCGGACAGCATACACCGGCCGTCGGCCCCGTGATCTCGGGCGGCTTGCAGAACACGACGGGAGAGCCGTTGATTTTCTGCGGGCAGCAGATCCCGAAGTCGGGGTCGACGCAGAACGTCGCGCCGTTGATGCCGCCGTCGTCGGGGCAGCAGATGTTCCCGCAGGTACGGCCCGTGCCCTTGGGGCACGACCCGCCACTCGGGAGGCAATCCTCCTCGTTCGGGTCGATGCACTGCTTCCCGTTGCACGAGGTCTTGCCCTCGGCGCAGCACAACCCCGACTTAACGCTCAGGCAGGTCTCTTGGCTCTCGCAGCAGCGCGTCCCGCACGCGACGGGGCAGCAGTATTCGCTGTTGCACTGTCCGATGCACGCATCGCGCCCCGTGCCGCAACTGATGATGACAACGACCGAGCAGCCCAGGGCACACACCGCGTACACCGCCGGACCCACGAACGGGATCGCAAGCGCGGGCGTGCACGCCTTCATGCAAAGGTAGCTCCCAGCGAAGCTGCAGCCCCAGAAGGCGACGTTGCAGAAGAAACGGCAACGCCCGCACTCAGGACTGTTCTGCGGATTGCTCGGGTGCCCAGGCTCGCCTTTCGTGCCGAGCCCAGGCTTGCCAGTCTGGTCAGGCTTCCCTGGCTCACTTTCGACCTTGTGAAGGGCGGCGTGACCCGACGCGAAGTGACGGTGATCAGCGGGTTCTGCACGACCGGCCAGCGGTACGGACGGCGCCAACGGTCATGAATTTCTGATGCAGGAGGGGGTTGCACAAGGTGTTATCGCTCCCCCTCCCTGCTGGGTTTCGAGAACGGCCTGAC
>JBKJQC010001210.1:0-3000 GCA_046593995.1 Polyangiales bacterium | reverse complement strand
TCGATGCGATCGCCGGCGAGACGCGGCTGGGTGCGCGCGGCAGCACTTCACGGACCTCCGTGCCTCCGCGCCTCCGTGTTCAATCCGAGCGTTCGAGAATCGCGGTCGGCTATTTAGGCGAACGCGCTGAGCCGCCGTACCATGTGCCCGGCGCTCGCTCGACCGCGGGGCGACATTGCGGACGAATGAGCTAGAATGGCCGCCGTGCGCGCCCCCGTGACCGACCCATCCCAGCGCATCGGGGCCGTCATCGACGGACGGTTCCGCCTCGAGAAGTTGCTCGGCGTCGGCGGCATGGGCGCGGTGTACGTCGCGATCGCGACCAACGGACATCGCTACGCCGTCAAGCTCCTCGCGCACGACCGGTTCGCGAGCAGTCGCGAGATGGTCGCGCGCTTCGTACGCGAAGCGAAGCTCGCGGCGAGCGTGACGGCGCCGAACGTCGTCCATACATACGACTGCTCCATCGATCCCGAGACGGGCTCGCCCCTCATGGCGATGGAGCTCCTCGACGGCTTCGATTGCGACTCCCTCGTCCAACGGCTCGGAGCGATCGAGCCGACGATCGCGGTGCGGCTGATCCTCCAGGCCGCGAAGGGCCTCTCCGCGGCGCATCACGCAGGGATCATCCACCGCGACATCAAGCCAGCGAATCTCTTCCTGCATCGGGCGGCAGCCGCGGGCGATCGTGGCCACGAGTTGATCGTGAAGGTCTGCGACTTCGGCATCGCGAAGGCGATCGTCGCGGACGACGAGTCGCTGACCGTCACGGGCACGCCGCTCGGCACACCGCTCTATCTCTCCCCCGAGCAGATGCGCAGCGCGAAGCACGTCGATCCGCGCACCGACGTGTGGAGTCTCGGCATGACCCTCTGGACGATGCTCGCGGGGCGCCCCGCGCTCGGCGGGTCGACGTCCATCTCCGATCTCTTTCTCGCGATCTGCACGCAGGATGTCCCCTGGATCCAGGACGTCGCGCCCTGGGTCGATCCGGATCTCGCGAAGGTCATCCACGGAACGCTCCTCCGTGACGTTCCCCAGAGGTGCCCCGATCTCGGCGCGCTCTCCGAGGCGCTCTCGCGCTTCTCGCAAGGGACCGACCAGGTCTTCGAGGGCGACCTCGTCTCTCTCCACGCCCAGTCGCGGAGTCAGAGCGCGCCGCGCACCTCGCGCGTCCAATCGTGGTCGGAGAGCGTCCCTCGCGCCGACGCCAACGCCGCGGATCCGGTGCTGCGTGCGCTGCTCGGCAGGTCGCTCGCAGGACGCTACCGCCTCGACAAGCTGCTCGGCGCGGGAGGCATGGGCGCCGTCTTCGAGGCGACCGCCGTGAACGGCACCCGCGTGGCCGCGAAGGTCATCCTCGGCGATCCCGAGCGGCAGAAGCCCGAGCTCCTCCGTCGATTCGTGCGCGAAGCGCGCGCGACGATGGCCATCGACTCGCCGAACGTCGTGCGGATCGTCGACGTCGACAGCGATCCGCAGGCGGGCTTTCCCTTCATCGTCATGGAGCTCTTGGCGGGGACCGACCTCGACAAGCTCATTCGAACGAAGGGCGCGCTCGATCCCGTGGCCGTCGCGAAGCTCTTCGTGCAGGCGTGCACCGGCCTCGGGGCCGCACACGGCAAGGGCATCCTCCATCGTGACGTGAAGCCGGCGAACGTGTTTCTCCACCAGTCCGTCGATGGACGAATCCAGGTGAAGATCTGCGACTTCGGAATCGCGAAGCAGCTCAACGGAGACGAGGGCGGCGTCGTGTCGACCGAGCTCACGCGCACCGGCGGCGTGCTGGGATCGCCGATGTACATGTCTCCCGAGCAGGCGCGCAGCGCGAAGCACGTCGACGCGACGACCGATGTGTGGAGCCTCGGCGCCGCGCTGTACGAGGCTCTCTCCGGTCGACGCGTGTGGGAGGGACACTCGAGCGTCGGTGATCTGATCATCGCCATCTGCACCAAAGAGGTCCCGCCTCTGCAGGACGTCGCGCCCTGGGTCGACCCGGGGCTCGCGGAGGTCGTGCACCGTGCACTCCAGCGCGAGCCCGGCGCGCGTCACGCCTCCATGCAGGCGTTCGCCGCGGCGCTCGCGCCGTTCGCCGGCGCCGGCGTATTGGCCATCGACGCGCTCGAGTCCGTCCCGACCAAGCTGCGCGCGGTGATCGCACCGCGCAACACCGGCGTGGGTGGCAGCACGAGCATCGCCGCGTCTGCCGTCGCAGCGACGGCGCCGAGGCCTGCGCGCTTCGGCGTAGCCGCCGGCGTCTTCCTCGCAGTCGCCGTGGTCGGTGCGGGTGCGGCGATCGCCCTCCGGCCCGGAGCCACCCCCCCGCCAGCGAGCGCGTCGCTGAAACCGCCGGCCGAGGCCGAGGCGAAGAAGGACCCCAGGCCGCTGGCCCCATTCGTCGCCGCAAAGGTGCGCGTGAAGGTCAGCATCGTCCCCGCGACGGCGGAGGTCACCGTCGACGGCAAGGCGCCCCCCGAGCTCGCCGACGGAACGCTCGTGCTCGAGGGCGAGGCCGGCGATGCGTTCCAAGTCGTCGCGAAGGTCGGCACGCGCACGACGACGAAGCAGATCTTCATCGGTAAGGACGGGAAGCCCTCGATCGACTCGATCGAGGTCACCGCCGACAAGGCGGTCTCGAAGACGCAACCCGCCGTGGCCCCCACCAAGCCACCGAAGGAGCCGCCGACCGCCGCCGCCATCCAACCGAGCACCGCCTCTGTCGTGAAGCCGCCGCCGACGATGCCAGCCCCGACTGCCCCACCGACCCCGCCGCCGCCCGCGGGAACGCCGATCGGCGCCAGCACCTTCTGACGGCCGTTCGCCGCCACTGAGCTCACGAATTTGGATAGCCTGGCGCGCGTGCGCCGCGCGATCTCATCCCTCCTCCTCCTCGGGTCGGTCGCGACGATCGTTGCCCCGACGGGGATCGCGCTCGCTCAAGACCCGGCGACGCCCGTGCCTGTGCCTGCGCCTGCTCCTCCGTCTCCGAATGTCGAAGAG
>JBKJQC010001154.1:0-7721 GCA_046593995.1 Polyangiales bacterium | reverse complement strand
TCGAACGCGCCGTCCGCCAGCACGAAGCCCGGGCCCGTGTCGCCTGCGTCGAGCGCGCCCGCCATGTCGTCGGTCCGCTCGGCGCCGCACGAGGGCGCGAAAAGCGCGACGGACACGATCGCCATCGGCGCCACGGTCGACTTGCGCGTCGCCTCGCGGCCGAAAAACGAGGTGCGCGACACTCGCGCACTGTAGCGGGACGAAGGCCTAATTGGGAGCGCGGACGCCCTTCGCCGGGAGGGTCTCGAGGATCTTGCGGATGTTCGACGCGTCGCCGGCTTTCGGCGACAGCTCGAGATATCGCACGAGATCCGCGCGAGCGGCGAGCGGCGCTCCGAGCTGCGCCTGCAGCACGCCGCGGTCGCGGATCGCAGAAGCCTCGCGCGGGACCAGCGTGCAGATGCGCGTCGCGGCGACGAGCGCGCGTGGCAGATCACCGCGCGCGACGTGCGCCGCTTTCACGTTCTGCAACATGCGGACGACGATCGCTCGGGTGCTCGCGGGCTCGAGGTGCTCCGCCTGCAGATGCGCGTGCGGTCCGGCGGCGCGACGCAAGAGTCGCGTGAGCTCTTCGACGCCGAGCGCGCGTCCGTCGCGGAACGGATCGATCACGAGCGGAGACGCGCCCGCGGGGGACGCGGCGCGCCCAGGTTGAAGATCGAAGCGCACGAGGAAGTGACCGGGGAACGACACGCCGCGCGCCGGGACGCCGAGCCGGCGCGCGACCCCGAGGACCACCACCGCGAGCGTGATCGGGAGCCCGAGCTTCCGCGTGAGGACGTCGTTCAGGTAGCTGTTGCGCGGATCGCCGTAGTCCGCCTCGTTGCCGCGGAAGCGATGCACGCCGTATAGGTGCTGCGCGATCGCGCGCGCCGCGTCGTCGACCGGGACGCGGTGCAGGGCATGACGCTCGAGTGGACGGGTGAGCTCGTCGAGGGCGTCCACCACGTCCGAGATCGGGAGCTCCGGGTACGCGTCGCGCGCCACCAGGGACGCCCCGACCTCCAGGAACGGGCCCACGCCGGAGCGATCGAGCTCCGCGCCGCCGCGATCGACCCAGTCGTCGAACCCGAGCCCTGCCGTCATCTGGGAGCCGCCGTTGTAGCACCCGGGCCCGTTTCCGGCCCTTCCTCCCCGCCATCTCGCCGCTCTCTCGCCAGCCATCTCGTGGAGCGGCCCCACGCGGACGCTTGCATCCGGATAGGTCGTCATTACGCTGCGCGACCCATGGCCTCCTCGACCGAAGCGCTCCAGACCGAGTTCGACGACATCCTCAACACCTACGCCGCGCGCTTCGCAGGCCACTCGCGCGTGACGCGCGACGTCGGAGAAATCGAGGAGCTGGTCCGCCGCACGAAGGACGTCGTCGCCAAGCTGTCTGCGCTTCCGTCGCGCGACGCGAAGGGCGAGGAGCTCCTGACGAGCGCGAAGGACAGCCTCGCGACCTATGAGGTCGAGGCCGTCGAGATCAAGAAGGCCAAGGCCTCGGGTCCCGACCTCGAGGAGTTCGCCCGCCTGGGCACCGCCGCCAACTTCGTCTTTGCCCGCTACCGCCGCCACTTCGCGGGGCACTCGCGCAACACGCGCGACCTCGGCCTCCTCGCGGAGATGGTCGAGGATCTCGGAAAGATCCAGGCGCGGATGCAGCAGATCATCGGGAAGAACCCCGGCGTCTCCGGCATCAAGGACGACCTCGAGCTCGTCTCGAACAACATCGAGCTGTACAAGAAAGAGCGCGGTGAGATCAACGACGCGCGCGGCAGCGGCACCGTCGATCAGCAGGCCGACACGCTGGCCGAGGTCGCGAACGCGCAGTTCAAGGTCTATCAGGATCACTTCGCGAGCAAGTCCCGCGCGACCCGCCGCCCGCAGCTCCTCCAGCGCGTGATCTCCAACCTCGAGACCACGAAGGACCGCATGGAGAGCCTGCGCAAAGCTGGCCACCGCTCCGACGTCAACGCACGCAACATCGAGATCATCGACACCAACCTCAAGCTCTACAAGACCGAGCTCGCCGAGATCAAAAAGGCCCGCGCGAGCGTGAAGCTCGCCGACCTGATGGGCGCCCTCGGCGGCGCGGCCAACGAGATCATGGAGGAGTACCGCGCGAACTACGCCGGCAAGGCGCGCAAGGGGCGCGATCTCGACCTCTTGTCGAAGCTCTGCGATCAGCTCGGCGAGCTCGCGCGCCAGATGACCGATCTCGGCCGCGCCGAGGTGCAGGAGTTCAACCTCAAGAACCTGCAGATCGTCACCGACAACCTGGTGATGCTCGAGAACGAGTTCGACGAGATCAAGAAGGCTTCCTGAGGGTGTGAAGCACGTCACCGCGCGTCGCGACCGACGCGTGGTAGAACGTGGTGACGATGCGGCGAGGTCGGCGCGCCTTCATGGAGTCATTCTTCGGGCTCGGCGCGTCGACGTTGCCGATCCTCGGTTGCTCCGCCCCGGCGCGCACCCGCACGACCGACGCCGGCGAGCCGCCGGACACGAGCGAGGACGCCGCGCCTGCTGCGTGCACGACGGGCAGCGTGCCTCCGATCCTCGACAATCCGATGCCGAACTTCGCGTTCTCCGCGTACGTCGGCGGGCGCGGCGAGTTCGTGGCGACGAACCTCTGCGCGTATCAACGCGACGAGATCGCGATCCTGATGATCACCGTCTCGGCGGCGTGGTGCATCCCGTGCGACCAGTACGCGCCGTATCTCGTGCAGAACGCCCCGCCGTTCATCGCGCGCGGCCTCGTCATCGTCGACTTGCTCGCGCAAGACGCCGCCTACGGCCCGGCCACGCAGAAGGCCGCGGACGCGTGGATCGAGCGGCACCGCATCCCGTTCGATGTCGGGATCGTGCGCTCGGAGGAGCTGTTCCGCGTCCGCCGAGAGAGCTTCCCGACGACCTACTTCATCGACCCGGCGACGATGGTCTTGCTCGCACGCCCCCTCGGTGGGTTCGACGAGCAGAATGCGCCACCGCTCGCGATCGCCGACCAGCTCCTCAAGGCCCGGAGTCGCTGAGCGGCGAGGTCAACACGTCGAGCGAGCCGAAGTAGGCCTTCGTCGATCGCGTGAACACGCCGATCGCGCCGCTCGGCGGCCAATCCGCCTGGGGGATGGCGAGCGTGAGCGCGAACTTCGGCGCGTCGTTGAGCGTCGCCGCGACCCCGGCGAGGAAGATCCGACACTCGACGAGCCCGCCCTCCGGCGTGTCCTTCACCGACATCCGCAAGCCCGCGGGGCGCTCGAACGGCGCGATGTCGAGCTCGGGAGGAACCTCCTTCGAGGCCAGCGTGACGAGCTCGCAGTCCGGCTTGTCGCGTGGGCAGCCCGCGCCGGGCGTCCGCACGATGACGAAGCGACGCGGCTGCGGCATGAACGCGCAGCCGATGAACGAGCGCGCGTCGAGCGACGCGCGCGCGAGGAGGCCCGCGACGCCGACCCCGTTCATGCCGCCGAAGTCCAACAGCGTGGTCGTCGTCACCACCGGACGAGTCCCGACCTGGAGCGCGCCCACGACCGAGAAGTTGAGCGACGCGAAGCCTCCGCCCCCCGAGAAGACGTCCGGGAGCTCGGCGCGGACCTTGATCGCGTTCAAGTCGCCGATGCGCGCCCAGTTCGTCGAGTCCTTGAGGAACGGATCGAAGAACGTGCGTGTCGTCGCCTCCGCAAAGGGCGCGAACGCGGCGCACGCGCTCCCGACCTGCGTCTGGCTGAACGTGTTCGTTTCCAACGGGACGTTCGGACAGTCGTCGCACTCGTCCGGCGTGCCATCGCCGTCCTCGTCGTGACCGCGACACACGCGCCCGTCGGGCAGCTCGAGCTCCGCGTCGGGAAATACGTAGGCGTCCGTCGCGCCGTCCTCGGGAGTGGTGTCGGGCGTCGTCTCGATCGTCGCGTCGCGCGCGAGCAGCTCCACCGTCGGCGCGTTGCACGAGACGGAGACCAGCGAAGCGAAGGACGCGAGGAGCAGCCGCGGCATCAGAACACCACGCGCAGCGTGAAGGTCGTGCCGGATGTCCCGCTGCTCACGCCGGGCGTCATCGTCGCGCCGCTCGAGAGGCGGAAGGCGCCGATCCCCGACGCCACGAGCCCGACACCGGCGGCGACGACTCCGACGACGCGCAGCGGCTTGAAGGTGTGAATGGCGTTCGAGTCCTCCTGCGCCCACCCGCGGGTCTCGTCGTCGTCGGCGCGCGCACATAGATCGGGGTCGTCCGTGCGGTACTCGCGGCAGACCTCGGCGAGCGAGCCGCGGCGCGCGGACACGGTCTGCGTCGCGATGACCCACGTGACGACGCCCGCAACGGCGAGCGTGCCGCCGCCGACGATCAATCCGTAGTCGAGGACATGCGACCGCGGTGCCTCGGGCGGGCTGGGAGACGGCGGCGGCGGCAAGGGCTTCGGCGGAGCCACGGCAGGAGGCGGAGCGAGCGCGTCGTTCACGTCGACGACCTTGGTCTCCCCAGCCGTCGCCGTGACGTCGCGCTCGACGGCGCGACCACCGCTCACGATGCGGAGCGCGGTCGTTCCGGCGAAGATCACGATCGGTCGAGCGAGCGGGGTCACCGCGCGGCGACGCGTGCCGACGAACACCTGCGCTCCCCGCGGCGCGCGAACCTCCACCCGCGCCATCTTGCCGGCGTTCTCGGTGAGGAACTCGTCGGCCTTGAGGCGCGCGGGCCCCTCGAGCCCGAGGGCGATCGCGCCTTCGTACGCCTCGACGGCGACGTCATCTGCCTTCACTTTCGATGCTGCAAAGGCGATCTCGTATTTCACCTCGCGCGTCGGGCGCAGCGCGTCGGCCGCGATGAATCGCTCGAGCGCATCTGCCCAGTCCACGGGGCTTCCCCCCTCGAGCGCCTTTTCCTTCGCGACCGCGGCGTGCGCCATCGCTGCGTCGTAGGCGTCGGCGCGGGCCCGCGTGCTGATGGCGCTGATGGCGAGCCCGAGCGTGAGCCCGAGCACGACCGGACGGAACAACCGCGTCACGACGCAGGATGGTATCGATTCCGAAGCGTTTGTGCCGTACTCGTCGCCGAGGCCGACGTCCGATGATCACCGCGCTCCTCGGCCCGACGAACACGGGCAAGACGCACCGCGCCCTCGAGCGGATGCTGGAGCACGCGACCGGCGCGATCGGCGTGCCGCTCCGGCTCCTCGCGCGTGAGGTCTACGACAAGCTCACGATGCGGGTGGGCGAGTCGCGCGTGGCGCTGCTGACCGGCGAGGAGAAGCGGATCCCCTCTCCACCCGGGGGACACGCGAGCTACTGGGTCTGCACCGTCGAGGCGATGCCGGCCGACCTCGAAGTCGAGTTCGTCGCCATCGACGAGATCCAGCTCGCCGCACACGATCAGCGCGGCCACGTGTTCACCGATCGGCTGCTCCACGCCCGCGGGACCAAGGAGACTTGGTTCCTCGGCTCCGACACGATGAAGCCGATCGTCGAAGCGCTGGTCCCGACGGCCACCATCGTCCGGCTCCCGCGCCTCTCGAAGCTGTCGCACGTCCCGGCCACGTCGCTCGCCGCCGTGCCGCCGCGCAGCGCGGTGGTCGCGTTCTCGGCCGACGACGTGTTCGCGCTGGCGGAGCGGATCCGTGCCCGCCGTGGGGGCGCTGCGGTCGTGCTCGGGCTCTTGTCGCCGCGCGCGCGGAACGCGCAGGTCGCGATGTTCCAGGCGGGCGAGGTCGATCACATCGTCGCGACCGACGCCATCGGCATGGGCCTCAACCTCGACGTGCGACACGTCGCGTTCGCCTCGCTGCGAAAGTTCGACGGTCGTGAGGCGCGCGATCTCGAGCCCGCGGAGGTCGCGCAGATCGCCGGTCGAGCCGGCCGCCACACGCGCGACGGGACCTTCGGCGCGATCGCGCCGGCATCGATCGCCGCGGACGTGGTGCGCGCCGTCGAGGCCCATCGCTTCGCGCCGGTGACGCGGATCCGCTGGCGCAACTCCGATCTCGACTTCAGCTCGGTCGACGCGCTCGTCGCCTCGCTCAGGATCTCCCCGAAGAACGCGCGACTCTCGCTCGATCGCGACGCCGAGGATCTCGCTGCGCTCGTCGCGCTCGCGCACATGCCGGGCCTCCGCGAGCGCGCGCGCGGCGAGGAGCAGCTCCGTCTCTTGTGGGACGTGTGCCGCATCCCAGACTACCGCAAGCTCCTGTTCGAGTCGCACGTCGCGTTGCTCGCCACGCTCTTCGTGCGGCTCTGCGAGGGGACGCTCGACCCCTACTTCGTCGAGCCGTTCGTCCGCGAGCTCGACGAGGATGGAGGGGACATCGACACCCTGACCGCGCGACTGACTGCGATCCGGACCTGGAGCTACATCGTCAACCAATCCCACTGGGTCGAGCGGGCGAGGGCGTGGCAGGAGCGCACGCGCGCGATCGAGGATCGCGTGAGTGACGCGCTGCACGCGAAGCTCGTCGCGCGCTTCGTCGAGCGTACGCAGAAGCGGATCATCGCCGGGCGCTCGGTGACCGTGCCGCGTGCGCCGAAGGTCGACGCGTCGCACCCCTTCGCGCGCCTCGCGTCGATGCGCGCGGAGATGGTCGGGGAGTACGTACCCGCCGGGGACGACTGGGTGGAGACGTTGATCGACGCGCCGCACGCGCGCTTCTGCGTCGACGCGCGCGGACAGATCGGCTTCGGCGTCGGGGGCGATCACCGCGTGCTCGCGACGCTCGTTCGCGGAGCGTCGCTGCTCGCGCCGGACGTCCGGCTGTCGAACCAGCTCGAGCTCACGCCGGGCGAGCGCTCGCGTGTGCTCCGGCGCGTGGTCGCCTACGCGCGCGATCTGGTCGAGGAGCTCGTGGGCGCGCTCCGGACGATCGAGCTCTCGCCCGCGGGCAGGGGGCTCGCGTATCAGCTCGAACACACCCTCGGGACCGTCCTGAACGACGAAGCGTGCGCGCAGCTCGACGCGCTCACCGCCGAGGACCGCGCGGCGCTCACCGCCGTCGGCGTGCACCTCGGCGACCGCGTGACGTATCTCGAGGCAGCGCTGCGACGTGACGCCGTCGAGCGCCGCGCGCTCTTCGCGTCGCTGTACTTCGATCGCGCGCCTCGGGTGCCGCGTGCAGGCGCCCCGTCGTTCGCGGCCCATCGCGCCGATCCGCGGGCGTGCCTGGCGATCGGACACCCGGTGTTCGCGGAGCGGGCTCTCCGTGCCGACGTCGTCGAGGCGTTCCTCGAGCTGCCGGTCGATGCGCCGATGGAGCGCGTCGCGACGCTCCTCGGGTGCTCGAAGCGCGAGCTCCCGACGTTGATCGACGCGATTGTCTCTGTCTAGCTATAGGCTGTTGCAGAACGCGCGGCGCGCTGACGCGCGGCGGGAAAAATACCCTCCCCCGCCCCCTCCCGGAGGGAGGGGCTCCTTCCGACGCAGGTCATCGCGGCGCGCAGGGCTCGGACGGCGCACGCGTTCGCGACGTTGGTGCGTCGTCCTCTTGTCACGGCCCGGCGTACGCGATTCGAGCTCGGCAAGCTCTTCACGGATGAGCGCGAGAGCGCGCGCGGGCTCGTCGAGCACGACCTCGTTGCGGAGTCGCACGATACGGAGGCCGCGGAGCTCCAGAAGTTCGTCTCGCACTCGGTCGCGCTGTTGGGCGCGCGGGGAATCGTGCGCCGACCCGTCGAGCCCGATGACGAGGCCCGCAGAGCAGCAGAAGAAATCCGCGACGTAGGGGCCGATGGGATGTTGCCTGCGAAACTTCGCG
>JBKJQC010000967.1:0-4662 GCA_046593995.1 Polyangiales bacterium | reverse complement strand
TCTCGATCTCGATCTCGATCTCGATCTCGATCTCTGGCCGTGGCCGTGGCCGTGCCTCGTGCCCGGTCTCTCTCTCGATCTCTCGCGCGGAAGGAGATCTTCAGGTCCGCAAAGCCGCCTCGACCAACGCGACACGGTCCTGCCCCCAGAAGAGGTGCTCACCATCGACGACCCACGTCGGCGCGCCGAACACGCCGGCGTCCACCGCGTGCCGGGTCGCAGCGAAGAGCGCGTCCTTCACTTCTTTCGTCTGCGTCCGCGCGAGGACCTCGTCTGCGTCGGGACCGACGAGCGTGCGAAGGACGTCGTCGTTCGAGATGTCGCGATCGTCGACCCAGAACGCGCGGTAGGTCGCATCGCGGAACGCGCGGCGTCGTGCTTCGGGGAGCGCGAGGTACGTGCGAAGCGCCTTCACGGTGTTCATCGGGAACCGCGAGGGCCACCTCAGCGGGAACCCCCAGTGCTCGGCCCAGCGCTGCAGATCGCGCGCGACGTAGGCCTGCTTCGCGGCGGAGAAGGTCGTCAACGGGGCGTCGGCCTGGCCGATCGACTTGAAGAGCGCCCCGAGCAACATCGGACGCTCGACGAGCTCTGCCCCCGTGCGCTCGGCGAGCGCCTCGGCCTGCGTGCACCCGAGGCAGGAGAAGGGCGACGAGAAGTCGAAGTACAGCTCGACGCGATGCGGACGCGAAGGGGTCCTCGGGGTCGGCACGGGCGGTGTCCCACCGAGCGCGCGCTCCACGAAATCGAGGCGATCCTGCCCCCAGAACATCTCGACCGCATTCGTGTCGCGCTTCACGACGAAGCTCGGCGCGCCGAACATGCCGTGCGCGATCGCCTGATCGGTCCGCACGCGGAGGTCGTCCTTCGTGTCGCCGAGCTTCGCGAGGATCGCGTCCGCGTCGTGTCCGGCGGCGCTCACCACGTCACGGATGGTCGCAGGGTCGGACGGCGCGCGGCCGTCGATCCAGTACGCGCGGTAGAACCCGTGCACGACGCGCGGATCGATGCCGGTGGCGAGCGTCGCGCGCAGGGCCTCGACCGTCCGCATCGGGTGCGTGGCCGGCATCGTGAGCGGCACGGCCCAGTGCTCCGCCCAGCGGTGCATGTCGAACCCGTTGTGGCGCGCCTTCTGTGGCGAGAGCGTCGACGCGAGGTTCTGCGGCGTCTCGTTCGCGCGGAACACGCCGCCGAGCAGCATCGGGCACCACACGAGCTCGGCGCCGGTGCGACGCGCGACCGCCTCCACCTGCGTGCTCGCGAGGTACGCATACGGGCACGAGTAGTCGAACCAGAATTCGAGCGTCTTCATTCGTTCCTCTCGTCCTGTTCCTCGGTGCGGAGCGCGTCGAGCTTCATACGGGCAGCGTACCGCGATAGGTTCGGCGCCATGTCCTCGTCTCCTCTCCCCGGTCGCCCTCTCCCCGGAAGGGTGGTGGTGATCACCGGCGCAGCGGGCGCGCTCGGCTCGACGGTGCTCTCGACGCTGCTCGCGAGCGACCACGCGGTGGCTGCCGTCGACGTCTCCGCGGCGAGCGGTCGCCTCGCGGAGCTCTGCGCCCCCCACGGTCCGCGCGCGCTCGCATGCGCCGGTGACGTCCGCGACCCCGCCTTCTGGGCCGAGGCGATGTCGAAGATCGAGGCCACGCTCGGGACGCCCACCGGCGCGACGTTCATCGCCGGCGGCTGGGACGGCGGCGCGCCGCTGCACGAGGCGAAGAGCGACGCGCTCGCGCGGATGCTGGAGATGAACGTCGAGACGGCGTTCCACTCGATGCGCGCGGTCCTCCCCGGGATGGTCGCGCGCAAGAGCGGGAGCATCGTCGTCGTCGGCTCGCGCGCGGTCGAGCGCCCGTGGGACAGCGCGGGTGCGGCCGCGTACGCCGCGAGCAAGTCCGCCGTCGTCGCGATGGCGCGCGCCGCCGCCGCCGAGGTCCTGGCCTACGGCGTCCGCATCAACGCCGTGCTGCCGAGCATCATCGACACCAAGGCGAACCGCGCCTCGATGCCGAAGGCCGACCCTTCGCGCTGGGTCTCCGCCGAGTCGCTCGCCGGCGTGATCGCGTTCCTCCTCTCGGAGGCATCACGCGACATCAGCGGCGCGGCGATCCCCGTGTACGCGCGCGTCTAGTTCAGAGCCCCGAGGTCTCTCGTGTCACGCGAGACGATGGAGGAGCGGCGTCCCCTCCACGATCGCTCGGACGTTGTGGCCGATGACGTCCGCGATGCGCGCGAAGGACTCGTCGGTCGAGCCGGCGAGGTGCGGCAGGACCACGACGTCGTCGCGCGCGAAGAGCGGATCGTTCGGATCCCACGGCTCCTCCCAGAACACGTCGAGCCCCACGCCACCGAGGCCGTTCTCGAGCGCGCGCTCGAGCGCGGGGCGATCGATCAGCCCACCGCGCGCGACGTTCACCAGGAGCGCGCCGGGGCGCATGGCGGCGAACGCCGCGTCGTCGAAGAGGCCGCGCGTGTCGGGCGTCAGGGGTGCGTGCACCGTCACCACGTCGGCCGCGGCGAGCGCGCGGTGCAGCGCCTCGCGCCCGCCTTCACGCCCCACCGCGAGCACGCGCATCCCCATCGCCTCGACGATCCGACCGAACGCGCGACCCGTGCGGCCGTACCCCACGATCGCGATCGTCTTCCCGAAGAGGTCGATGCCGGACGGCACGCCGATCGCGCCGCGTGCAAACTCCTTTCGGGCGCGCGGCAGACGTCGCGCCAGGGCGAGGACGAGGAGCAGCGTCGCCTGCGCGACCGACTCCGCGTTGGTCCCTGGCGCATTGCACACGGGGATGCCCCGCGCGCGCGCGGCCGCGAGATCGATCGCTTCGTGCCCGACGGCCGGCTGCTGGATCAGACGCAGCTGCGGAGCCGCCCCCACGAGCTCTGCACCGAATGGCGCGTTCGACGGGAGGACCACTTCGACGTCGGCGAGCTGCTCTCGCAGCGGGCGCGCGTCGCGCACGACGACGTTCGCCTCGACGCCGTGCGCGGCGATCGCGCGGGCGAAGATCGGGACGGCGTCGAGCCAGCCGGTGCCGCAGAAGAGGATCCGCATGCGCATTCAATGGAGCTCGACGTTCACGCCGCCGCCGCAGGGGACGTCGGTCAGCTGCGGTTGGCCCGTGAGCCCGATGCGCACCACGCGATGCCCGCACGGTACGACGAACGACTGCGGAGTCTGACCGACCATGCGCCCGTCGATCCACACGCGATGGCCGCTCTGCGCGCGGGCGTGCACCGTGCCCACGGTACCGATCCCCGTGGGCGGGGGCAGCGGTTCGGCGGTCACGCTCGGCGTCGCCGGCGCCGGCGGCACATAGGGAACGACGGGGTCCTCGGGCTGCGTCATCGTCGTCACGCTGGGCACGACGGTCGCCATCGCGGTCGGTCCCCGCAGCACGGACGCAGCGATGCCGATGGAAGCACCGAGGACCGCGACCCCCGCGACGACCAAGAGCGCGTGGCTCCCTCCCGTGAGCGACGCGGTCGGCTCTGGCTCGGCGCGGCGCGTCGGGGGGAGCGGCGCCGGCTCCGGCTCGCGCGAGGGCACCGGCCGCGCGAGGGCGCGCACCGGCGCATCGATCAGCTCCGCCAGCGAGTCTCGTTCGACCGGAGAGAGGACCCCCGACGCGATCGACGCGGCGTGCGTCAACCGCGCGTGCAGGCGGTCGCGCGCGACGGTCAGCGGATCCTCGACGGCGAGCGCGAGGAGCGCATCGGCGACGCCCCGCGCGTCGACCGTCCCGTCCGGTGCGACGTGCCCCGCAGCGAACAGCGCACGATCGAGCGGCGTCCCCATCGAATCGAGCCGCCCGCGCAGGGCGTCGGCGATCCCATGCATCTGCGCCGCGTCGTGGATGCGCGTGATCGCCTCGTTGAAGCGCGCGATCGGCTCCGCGATCACCCCCGCGCGCACGGCCACGAGGGCGACCTCGAGCGTCGCGATCGCGTCGAGCGCGAGACCGCCGACCATCTTCGCCGGGTCGTAGCCCTCGAGGAACGCGAACGCTCCGTCTCCGACCTCGAGCGCAGCGCGCAGGACGATCTCGACCTGCGCGCGCGCCCCGTCGAGCAGTCGCTCGCGTCCGATGAACCCGCGCTCGAGCGCGATGTCGCCGAAGCGACGGCCGCTCGCGAGCTCGGCGACGATCGCGTCGAGATGCTCGGGCGCGAGCATGCCGTGGCGGATCATCACTGCGCCGAAGCGCTCCTGGTCGGACGTCGACCGCGCGCCGAGGATCGTCCCCTCCTGGAAGAAGAGCGCGCGGTGGACCGTACCGTCGTGCACGACGAGCTCGCCCGTCCAGGGGGAGCGAGCGATCGCGCGCACCACGTCGACGAGCGCGAGCGCGCGCCGGATCTCGCCTGCGAGGAGCGCCTCGCGCTCGTTGTCGCCCGTCTCGTTGCGTGTTGTCGCACCTGACGAGAGCAACTGGACGAGGAGACCGCGCGGATCCATCGGGCGGCCGGGAGAATAGCCGTTCGTCGGCACGAACGCGTACGATGCGACGATGCGCGTAGTCCTCGTCGTGGCGCTTTCGTCGCTGATTGCCGGATGCGGGAGCGAGTCGTCAGGCCCAGCGGAGACGCTGGTGGGCCTGACGACTCGCTCCCGCATCCGGCAATCAGCGACGAAAGCGCCACGACGAGGACTAC
>JBKJQC010000920.1:0-10541 GCA_046593995.1 Polyangiales bacterium | reverse complement strand
CTTCCACGAGGGCATCGGCGACACCATCGCGCTCTCGTGGAAGCCGTCGTTCGCGCCCGTCTGCAGCAGCATCGGGAGCTTGAAGTAGTTCTGGTAGTAGTAGACGTGCCCGAGCTCGTGGTGCGCGGTGTAGAGATCCTCTTCGTTGATCTCCACGCACATCTTGATGCGTAGATCGCCGTCGTAGCCGACGTCCCACGCGCTCGCGTGACAGACGACCTCGCGGTCCTGCGGCTTCTTCAACAAGGAGCGCTCCCAGAAGGTCTTCGGCAGCGGATCGAGCCCGAGGCCGGTGAAGAACGCCTCTGCGGTGGCGACGACCTTCTTCTCGTCCCACTTCGTCGCCTTCATCGCCTTCGTCACGTCGAGCGACGGCTGGCCCGGGTACGGCTCGAGCATCCCGTAGAGGTTCCCCCAGTCCTGCGCCCACATGTTGCCGAGGACATGCGCGGGGAGCTGCGCCTTCTCGCCGATCTTCTCCTTGCCGTACTTCGTGCGGAGCTTCGCGCGCACGTAGCAGTGGAGCTGATCGTAGAGCGGCTTCACCTCGGACCACAGTCGATCGGTGTCCTTCTCGAAGTCTTCCGCCGGCATGTCGTAACCGCTCTTCCACAGGGCCCCGAGATCGGTGAACGCGATCTCCTTCGCGCCCTCGTTGCCGAGCGAGACGTACTTCTCGTAGAGCGGTCGGATCGGTCGGGCGGTCTGGTGCCAGCCGGTCCACGCCTCGAGGTTCGCGTCCCAATCGCGATCGTCGCCCATGCGCCGCGAGAGATCCTCGAGCGTGAGGCACTTGGTCTTGTCCTTCGGGTCGGCGAGCTTCGAGCCTTCTTTCGGGCAGTACTTCGCCTTGCCGTACATGCTCTCCATCTGCACCGAGAGCTTCGCGAGCTCCGCCCGCTTCGCAGGATCCTTCGGGGCGGGGAGCGTGGTCGCGTGCTTGAGGATGACGAGCTGTCGCCGGGCCGCGGGCGTTGTCTGCACACCGTCGAACTTCGTCGACTCGGGGATCACCCGACCGAGGTACTCCATGCTCGCTTCCTCGGCCTGGGCGGCGAGGATGTCGGTGTCGTCGGTGATGAAGTTCTTGTTCACCCACGCCATCCGCGAGCTCGCGACCCAGAGCTTGCGCAGTCGCTCGTCGACCTCCTTCACGAACTTCTCGGCGTCGGCTCCCGTCACCGCCGGAGGTGCGCTCGACGCGCCGGACGAAGCACTGGCCGACGTGGACGCGCTGGCGACGGGCGCGGGCGCGGGGGGCGGATCGCAGGAGGGGACGAGGAGCGCGACGAGGAGGAGGCGACGCATGCGCCGAAGGGCGTACCCGACGCGCCCCCGCGCGTGAACGGGGCGCGACGACTCGGCGCCTACGGGTGCTGGCCGAGGTAGGTCAGCACGTCCGCGATCTGCGCATCCGAGAGCGCCTCTCGGGAGAACGGCGGCATCACGCCGGGGAACCCGAGGTAGCTCCCGTGCCGCACCTTCTCGATGATCACCTGTCGCACGAGCGCGACGCCCTCCGACCCGTGCTCGAACTCGGTCTCGTTCGGGACGATGGGGGATGGGGTCGTACCGTCCGGCGCGCGCGGTCGCCCCGCGCCGGTCTCGGCGGCGCCGTGGCAGGATTGGCAGGATCGCGCCCACAGGTCTCGACCGGCGTCCGCGCTCCCCTTCGGCAGATCCGTGATCGCGTACACGACGTCGAAGGGCTGCGCCGTCGTCGGCCCCCGCTCGGCGAGCGACTGCAGGTACGCGTACAAGTCGACCCACTTCTTCGCCTTGCGATCGATGGGCTCGGCGCGCATGAACTTCTGCGCGCACTGATCGACGGCGTCGCCGAGATCACGGATGCGGCCTCCCCAGAAGGACGGGCGCTTCGCGGCACCTCCGAGCGGCGCACCGGGGAGGATCTTGTCGCCCGCGCTCGCGATCGCGTGGCACGACCTGCAGGAAAAGGCGTTGCGCTGCGACGCTGCGAACCCCGGATCCGACGCGAGCGCCTCACCGCGCTGCACGGCGGTGGTCGTCTCCTCGACGGTGCTCGAGCAGCCGACGAGCAACGCGCACGAGAGGAGCCACCGCCGCATCGTCATGGCCTGTATCCCGGGAACGCGATCACGTCCGGGTAGACACCGACGTCGAACGACCGGAGCGTGGCGAGCGTCAGGCCGTCGAGCTCGAGGATCTTCGAGGCCTTCACGTGGTCCCCCTCGCACACGAGGAAGAACCGCTCGCCGCGCCGCGCGATCTGGTGCGGTCGCTCGCACTCTTCCTTCGTCAGCGCCCGCGTCGCCGAGACCGTCCAGGTGGCGGCGTCGATCGCCACGAGCTTGTCGGGGCCCTGTACCGGCACGAGGAAGCGAGCGCCGTCGGCCGACTCCGCAGGGCCGAACACGGCGCCGCCGAGCGGCACGCGCGCGATCGTCGTCTTCGTCTCGATCGACACGACGCGGAAGCTCTTCCCCTCGGTCTCGCCGACCACCAGCTCCTTGCCGCTCGCCGTGAGGACGACGAAGTAGGGTCCGACCGTGATGTCCGGCGGCAACGACGTCGTCCCCGCGAGGGGCCACAGCTCGGCCGCCGCCGTGGGGTTCGCGAGATCGACGACGCCGATCGCGTCCTCGCCGTAGCACGCGAGGTAGAGCTTCTTGCCGTCGGCGCTCACCGTCATCCCGTGCGACGCGATGCACGGGGCGGGCGCAGCCACCTTGGTCATCGTGGCGACGTCGACGATCACCAGCGGAGCGCGCAGCTCGGCGAGCGGCTTCTTCGCCTTCATCCCCTCGAGCGCACGCGAGAGCTCGAAGTGGCTGACGATCGCCTTTTTGCCGTCCGGAGTGAGCAGCACGTCGCCGGGATTGTTCTCGATGGTGAGCGCACCGACGCGCGCGAGATCACGCACCCGCAGCTTGAGCAACACGCCCGGCGACCGCGACGCGCCGTGGCTCGCGTGCGGTCCGAGATCGATCGTCGGGGTCGGATACGCGAGTGGCGTGAAGAGGAACTCCCCCTTGGCATCGATGGCGACGTGGTGCGGACCGTCGGTCGCGAGCGGATCGAGGTCGACCGGCACGGTGGCAACGACGGTGTTCTTCGCGAGATCGAGGAGCGACAGCGTATCGCCGTAGCTGTTGCTGACGACCGCGAGATCGCCGGCCGCGATGTCGTACGCCGGGAGCGACGAAGGGAACGCCTCGCCACCGTCCCAGGGGACGTCGTTCCGCACGATGTCCTTCGACGAGCACCCGAGGAGCAACGCCGTGGCCCCCTGGAGCGTGGCCCACTGGAGCGTGAGCGCGAGCGCGAGACGCCTCATCGCGCGACCGTCAGCACGAGGGGCGCATTCGCCGTCGGCTTCGTGCCGGTCGCGAGCGCGTTGCGCGTGAGCTTCATCCCGACGACCGTCACCGAGAGCGTTCCTCCCGCCGACACACGATCCCAGGTGGCCTGGTCCGGCACGTACTCCCTGTTGGTGGTCAGCACGCGCAGTCGCTCGATGCCCGCGCCGTCGCGGAAGTGGAGCGCGTAGGCGTCCCCGGTCGTGTCGCCGTGCGCCCAGGCGGTCGCGACGAAGAGCGCGCGCACATCCAGCGCGCGCGTGCCGGTGCGAGCGAGGGTGCCGGCGCTCCAGGCGAAGCGTGGCGGCGGCGTCGCCGGGACGCTCGCGGTAGGCGAGGTCAGCGTCGGGGCCTTCGCGGGATCGGCGACGACCAGGCCGCGCGACTCGGCCTCGGCGTACGCGCGACACGCCTCGTCGGTGACCCCCCCGAGACGCACGTGCGCACCGCCGTCGCTGCAGGGATCGCCGGCGGTCGTCACCGGCGGATCTGCGTCCTGCGAGCACGCAACGGAGGCCACAGGCCCGACGAGGACGAGCACGGCCGTGAACGTGACCGTACGGCCGAAGCGTCCTCGGGAGCGTGACATCACGAGATCCATGGCCCGTCGTCCTCCACGCGGCAACCGCTCGCGGCAACGCCGACCAGACCTGGGCAGTGCTAGCCTCCCGAGACGCCATGAGATCGCGCCTCGGTCGTGACAGCGGTGCTCGAAGCGGTCGTGAGAGCCGTCGTGAGAGATCGAGCCTCGCCGTGCTCGCCCTCGCCGCGTGCGCGACCTTCGGCGAGCGAAGCGCCACCGCGTTCGTCCCGCCGAACAAGAAGATCGAGGCGGCGCGCGGTGACATGGCGTTCGTCGGCGCAGCCACGATCCGCTTCCTCGCCGAGGCGAAGTGGGGAGGAACCGTCCCCGGCTCGCTCCCGGCGTACGGCGCCGATCCTGCGGGGTACAACGTCCACGTCAACTCGTTCTACATGGATCGAACCGAGGTCACCGCCGGGGCCTACGCGACGTGCGTGCAGGCCGGAGCGTGCCCGGCGCTCGACTCGGGAGACGGCGTCGCCCCGAACCACACGCCGCTCTGCACCTACGGAAGGGCTGGTCTCGAGCGTCATCCGCTCAACTGCGTCGGCTACGTCGAGGCGACGAAGTATTGCTCCTTCGCGGGCAAGCGACTGCCGACGGAGGCCGAGTGGGAGCTCGCGGCGCGGGGCCTCACGGGGCGACCATTCCCTTGGGGCGACGCCTATCCGACGCCGAAGCATCTCAACGGCTGCGACGCGAGCCTGCAACGCGAGGCGCCCGCGAAGCTGAACGAGACCTTCACCAGCATGTGGGGCGACACCGGCGACGATGGTTGGGCGTTCACCGCGCCGGTCGGGACGTACCCCGACGGAGCGAGCGCGTACGGCGTCCTCGATCTCTCGGGCAACGTCGAGGAGTGGGTGGGCGACGCCTGGTGGGATCCGGCCCCCGGCGGCGGACCTCCGAAGGCGCCCGTCTCGAACCCGACCAACGACTTCATCGTGCGTGGCGGCGCGTGGGACCTGAACAGCGCGGACAGCTTCGCGGCCACCCGCAGGCTCCGCACCGAGGCAGGCACGCGCGCGGCGTGGCTCGGGTTCCGTTGCGCGCGTGATGGATGATCGCATGCGCGCCCTGAACACGTTCGTCGCCGTCCTCGTCCTCGGCGCGTCTTCGTTCGCGCTCGCCGGGGGTGGAGGCTGCACCGCCGACGACGAGACCGTCGCGACCAAGCTGCCGATCGTGCCGTGCAGCCCCACGCGCGTACCGCTGAACGACGAGAGGTGCGATCCGAACGAGCTCGGTGAGTTCGGTTACTGCCGTCCGACGGACTGCTCGGGCCAGTCCCTGGACGAGTGTCGCTGCAGGGCCGGCGCGTGGGTCTGCACCAAGACGGCGCGGAGTGGCCAGGGGTGCGGCACCGCGCCGAAGTGCATGGATCAACCGTGTCGGCCCGACACCGGCGGCGCCGATCTCTGTCCCGCGGCTGGGTCGTCCTGCCCGAGCGGCTGCAGCGACGTGACCGCGCAGCGCATCGATGCGACCCGTGGCTGCGTCTGGCCCGCGGAGGTCGTGCAGTGCACGGGCCCCGCCACCGGGTGCACCGCCGGCCTCACGTGCCTCCTCCGCATGTTCGACGACACACCGTTCTGGTTCACGAGCGACTGCCATCGCGAGGGCTGGCGCCCCTGCACCGAGAGCGAGAAAGCGATCGCGGTGGACGGACCGGACTGCACCGCAGTCGTCGACGCCGGCGGCGACACGGCTGCAGACTAAATAGCCGACCGCGATTCTCGACAGCACGCGGCGGAGACGGGCGTCAGTTGGTCGCTTCAGCGTCACGCCGCTGACTCTCGCCCAATCGCCGGTCAACAGGGAGGCGGCGAGGCGGGGAGGTTTTCGAGAGGTCTGCCGATCTCGGCTTCAGCGCGACGACGCTCTCGCATGCGCGAGCGTCATGGCGGTCGCCAGCACTGATTCGATCCTGCTCCCCGCCTCCCTGTTGATGAGCGGTTCTGCGACGTCCGCGGCCAGGCGGCGAAGCTGCGCGACCGGCGATCGTCGAGAATCGTGCTCGCCGATCGAGAGCGACGCGAGCGGCTTCACGGGAGCACGAGGCGGATCACGACTCGGGGGTTTGTCCGATCTGCATCTCGTCGAGCAGGGCGGTCGCCTGATCGCCGTCGATGCCGAGCTCCTCGGCGAGCGAGTTGAGGAGATCGTTCTCCTCGTCGGCGATCTCGTCGTCGGCGAACGCCACGGCCGCAGCGAGCACGAATGCCGCCTCGGCCGAGCCGGGATCCATCGTCAGCTGCTCGGCGACCGCTTTGATGCGCTTCTCGAGCCCTTCGGCCGCGAGGCGCTTCTCGGCGGCCTCCATCATCGCCTCGATGTGCACCGAGCGGACGTTGCCCTCCGAGAGCTCGCGGATTGCGCCGCGGAGCGTGTCCGCTTCCTTGGCGTCGAGCTTCCCGTCGGCCTTCGCCATCAGGTACATGACCTCGCAGATCGCATCGAACCGTAGGAGGACGTCCGCGGGGACGTTGTCCTTCGCTTCGGCGATGGCTGTGAGGTCGAAGGCGAACATCGACGGGCGCTCGCCGCGTTCCTTCAGGCGGTCGCGCAGGCGGGCGATGGTCTCGTTCTCGAGATTGAGCATGCGGCCCGGGGTACCGCCGCCCGCACCGGGATTCCATCACGCACTGCGGCTCGTCTCGTCACCTACACGGTGCGCGACTCTCGACCGGAGCGCGACGCAGCGGGACGCGGCGCCGCAGGTCCGCGCGGTCCGCCGGGTACGGTCTCGTCCAGCAACGACGGCCCGAAGATGCTTCGCACGTATAACATCTTGCACTCAACGACTTGGCGGTCGCAGACTTCGCTCCGCCATCTTGGAGGTTGCCATGTCGCTATCCGCTCGCGCACGTCCGCTCTCGGTCGCCTCGGCGTTGATGCTCCTGACCTTCGCGTGCGGCGCGGAAAAGGACGCGGGGACCTCCAGCGGAACCTTCAGCGGTGACAGCGGAACCGGTGTCGCAGACACCTCGCGCGGCGGCGCCGATGGGGCGGTGACCGATGAGGACAGCGGGCTGAACCTCGTCGACGTCAAGCCGCCGGAGACCGTGGTCAGCACGTGCACCGGCGCGGATCCGGACTGCGACGGCGACGGGTACAAGGTCTCCGAGGACTGCAACGACAAGGACGGGACGATCAACCCCGACGCCTACGACTTCGAGGGCGACGACGTCGACAACGACTGCGACGGCACGAAGGACAACCCGGTCAAGGAGTGCGATCCGGCGGTGGGCTCGAAGACTCTCGTGGACTTCGCGCGCGCCATCGAGCTGTGCCCGCAGCGGAGCATCAGCAAGAAGACCCCAGGAAAGCCCTTCGATCCGGTCGCGCTCGTCGAGTTCGGCAAGATCGGAAATCTCTTCGGCAGCAGCCAGACGAGCCACGCGAACACGCAGATCATCTCGCAGTTCGGCGACAACCTGCCGCGCGCGAGTCAGCGCCTCGTCGGTCTGCAGAGCGGCCCCCTGCTCCACACGAATCCGCGCGGGCAGAGCGGCGGAGGGGAGGTGTTGAACGCGTGCGCGGCCATCGGCCTCACCGGCGACGACTGCAAGTCGCTCGCTTCCGGATCGGCGATGAGCGGATCGCCCCTCGACGCGTTCTCGCTCTCCGCCGGAGACTACCAAGAAGTGAAGATCACGATTCGCGTCCCTTCGAACGCGAAGGGCATGGCGTTCGATTTCGCGTTCTTCTCGAGCGAGTTCAACCAGTACTGGCAATCGCCGTACAACGACTCGTTCTTCGCGCTGGTGAAGAGCAAGAGGCTCGCGATGAAGAACGTCGCGAAGGACGACAAGGGTTTCGCCGTCACGGTGAACAGCGGCTTCTTCCAGCTGTGCCCGAAGCCCGGGACGTTGCCGAGCCTCTCGTCGACGAAGTCGGCCGCGCTCTCGTCCGCGCCGTGCGTCGGAGCGGACGGCGATCCCGCCGCGAAGGTCTTCGGCACGCTGAAGGGCACCTACTTCGACGGTGCGGGCATCGGCTCGACGGATGGCACCATCGGCGCAGCTCCGAGCGACGCGGGCACCGACGGCGGCGGCACCGACGGCGGTGTCAGCGGCGGCGCGTACGTCTACGGCGGAGGCAGCGGCTGGCTCACGTCGAAGTTCGAGGTCGAGCCCGGAGAGCAGATCATCCTGCGCTTCATCGTCCTCGACACGGGCGACACCAACCTCGACTCCGCGGCCATCGTGGACAACATCCGCTGGGACAAGGCGCCGCCAAAGGTCCCGACGGGCGGCGTCGAGCGCCCGCCGATGTGAGTCCGCGCAACTGGCGTGGCTCATCGGTCGAGGTAGGGGATGCCCACGCGATCGACTACGCTGAGATCCGACATGGACGCGCCGCGCAAGGTCCCGACCATGGGCGATCTCGACGCCCTCCCCCCCGGCACCAAGGGCGAGATCATCGACGGCGTCCTGTACACGATGACCCGCCCCCGCGGCCCGCATCAGAGGATGGGTCTCGAGATCGGCGGCGACCTGCGCGATCCGTTTGCCCGTGGGCGCGGAGGTCCGGGCGGTTGGTGGATCTTGCCTGAACCGGGCATCGAGCTCCCGAACACACCGGAGATCTCACCCGATGTCGCAGGCTGGCGCCGCGAACGCTTGCCCGAGCTGCCAGCGGAGGCCGCGATCACCGTCGTGCCCGACTGGGTCTGCGAAGTCCTCTCACCGACGACGCGTCGACACAATCTGCTGATCAAGAAGCCGTACTACGCGAGGGTCGGCGTCTCACACCATTGGATCGTCGACCTCGACGCGAAGACGGTGACCGCCTATCGGCTCGAAAACGGCCGCTGGTCGGAGCTCGGTGTGTACGGCGACGAACGCGAGGCGCGGATCGAACCGTTCGAGGCGATTGCGCTCGACGTCGCGAGCTGGTGGCTGTGATCGACTTCGCAACCGCGGAGAGGCTCCGGTGCCGCGCGCCGACGATGGCGCGCCGCGGTGCTCCGGCAGCTCCAGCCGAACGCGAGTGTCGGCACCCACCGTCGATCGGGAGCAACTCGGTATACTGGCCCGCTTGGACGCTCACGTCTCGGTGCCGCGGTTGCCTATCGGCGGGGAGCTCCTCGGCGGCAAGTATCGCATCGTGCGACAGCTCGGGCAGGGCGGGATGGGCGCCGTCTTCGAGGCGCAGCACGCGAAGCTCGGTCACCGCGTCGCGATCAAGATGTTGCACCCGCGGCTGCTCGAGCAGCCTGAGGTCCTCAGTCGTTTCGAGCGTGAGGCGCGCGCGGCGAGCAGCATCCGTGGTCGTCACGTGGGCAGCGTCATCGACGTCGACGTGACGCCGAAGGGCGCTCCCTACATCGTGATGGAGTACTTCGAGGGGAACGATCTCGCGATGGAGATCGGTCTCCGCGGACGGCTGCCGATCCACGAGGCCGTGGACTACGTCCTCCAGGCCTGCTGGGCGATGACGTCCGCGCATGCGCTCGGGATCATCCATCGCGACCTCAAGCCGTCGAACCTGTTCCTCGCGCGCGAGGGATCGGCGCGCGTGCTCAAGGTGCTCGACTTCGGGATCTCGAAGGTCACGAGCGACGCCGACGCGCTCGTCACCTCGACGACGATGTCGATCGGAACGCCCGTGTACATGTCACCGGAGCAGATCCGCTCGGCAAAGCACGTCGACGCGCGCACCGATGTCTGGGCGCTCGGCGTCATCTTGTACGAGCTGGTTGCCGGCTGTCCGCCGTTCACCGGGAGCACGACGGCGGTGTCCGTCGCAATCTGCATGGAGGAACCGACCGAGGTGTCGATCCTGCGCTCCGAGGTGGCGCCGCCGCTCGCGCGGGCGATCATGCGTGCGCTCTCGAAGGGCATGGCCGAGCGCTTCCAGGACGTTGGCTCGTTCGCCGAAGCCATCGCGCCGTACGCGTCTCCCCAGCTGCGCGATGGTAACGCCGCGGAGCTCGCACGCGCACGCATCATCGACACTTCGCCGACGGTGATGGATGCATCGCTCGGCGACGCCGCCACCGTCGCGGCGCGGGCGTCATCGCTGCCGAACGCAGCGAGCGCGCCGAGACGCCCGATGGTCGCGTCGGCGGTCGTCGTCGCGCTCATCCTCGCGGCAGGCGTCGCGGCCGTTTTGCTGCGAAGTGGTAGCGCGCCGCGCACGCAGCAGGCTGCGTCGTCGGCTATACAGGTCGGCACGCCGAGTGCACCGCCTGCGGCGACGGCTCCGGTGGCGAGCTCCAGCGCAGCTCCATCGTCGTCGTCGAGCGCGAGCGCGCCGCTCGTCCCCGTCGCCAGCGCGCCGAAGGTCGGCGCGCCGAAGCCCTCCGTCACGCCGAAGGTCATCGCGACCACTCCTACGGCTTCGCCCGCTCCGCCGGCTCCGCCCGCCACCACCTCGACGACCAATCCGATACGGTTGTAGCCGCCTCCGATGTTCGTCCGCCGCAGCGCCCATCGCATGTTGCTCGCCTGTTCGCTGGCGATCGTGACCGCGGGTGCCGCCTTGCCGGCGAGGGCTGAAGAACAGCCGACGGCGGCGGCGCTCAAGGCCGAGGGCGACGCCGCGATGGACTCGCTGCACTACGAGGATGCGATCGCCGCCTATCGGCGCTCGTATGCCGCGGGGAAGAACCC
>JBKJQC010000726.1:0-4418 GCA_046593995.1 Polyangiales bacterium | reverse complement strand
TCGGCGGCACGGGCGGCCTCACGTTCGCGCGCCGCGCCTTCACCACCACGACGCTCGCCGACGGTCGCATCATGGTGATCGGCGGCGAGGCGAGCGCGACCGCGTTGTCGACCGCCGAGATCTACGACGCGGCGACGGGGACGTTCACCCTTGCAGCCTCGATGAGCGTGCCGCGCGTGCGTCACATCGCCGTCGCGTCGGGGGGCACGGTCTTCGTGTCGGGCGGCTCGAACAGCGCCGGAGGTCTGCTCTCGAGCGAGCTCTACACCGCGTCGAGCGACAGCTGGGCACCGAAGGCGCCGAACGCGGTCAAGGTCACCGAGGCCGTGGCGGCGCGCGTGGGGAGCAATGGCAAGATCCTCGTCGCCCTCGGGCACGACGGCGCGACGGTAGACAACGCTGGGAGGCTGTGGGATCCGACGACGGATACGTGGAGCACCGTTCCGGGGACGATCGCCGCGCGCTTTGCCGCGTCGTCTGCGGTCTTGAGCGGCACGAAGATCCTGGTGTGCGGCGGCGGCAGCCCGAACAACACCTGCACGCCCTCGAAGACGTGCAACATCTACGAGGCGACCACGAACACCTGGGCAACGGCGAGCTCGATGCTGGTCGAACGCACGGACTTCCCGCTCGTACCGATGGCCGGAGGGCTCCTCCTCGCAGCGGGCGGTGCGACCGTCACCTGCTCGAACTCGACGAACACCGCGGAGTACTACGACGCGGCGCTGAACACCTGGACTGCCGCACCCGTCATGTCGGAGTTCCGGTTCGCCGGCGCCGCGGCGGCGATCAACGCGGGTGCTTCGGTCGTGGTGTTCGGCGGCGTCGGTGGGGGAGGTCAGACCGCGCAGATCTTCGACGCGGCCGCGAAGACCTGGTCGGCTTCCATCCCCCTCGCCTTCGAGCGCCTGTACCCGGGCGCAGCGACGGTCGCGAATGGCATGATCGCGATCGGCGGCAACAACTCCGTCACCGGCTTGGTCACGCCCACCGTCGAGCGCTACGGCCAGGCGATGCCGCTCGGGACGTCGTGCGGCACCACCGGCGGGTGGTGTGCGTCCGGGTTCTGCGTCGAGGGCGTCTGCTGCAACACGCGCTGCAGTCTCGCGTGCGAGAGCTGCACGGTCACGGGCTCGGTCGGCACGTGCAAGCCCGTCCTCGGCACACCGATCACGGGGAAGTCGTGCGCCGGCACGGGCGGCTGCGTCGGTACGTGCACCGGCAGCGCGACGTGCACCGCGGCGACGAGTGCGACGGCCTGCCTCCCTGCGACGTGCAGCGGCGGGATCGCGCAGCCCGCCGCATTTTGCGACGGAGCCGGCAGCTGCGGCGCGACCCCGGCGACGATCGCGTGCTCGCCGTTCACGTGCGGCGGCGTCACCTGCAAGACGACGTGCACCACCGCGAGCGACTGCATCTCGACGCACTATTGCGTCGCTGGAGCCTGCGTCCCACGGAAAGCCGCGGCCGCAGCCTGCGCGATGGGCGCCGAGTGCGGCACCGGGTTCTGCTCCGACGGAGTGTGCTGCAACGAGGCGTGCACGGCCGCGTGCAAAGCGTGCAACGTCGACGGCTCGCAGGGCGTCTGCAGCGACGAGATTCCCTGCACGGATGCGGGCGTGGCCGATGCCGTGGCGGACACCGAGGTCATCACCGATGCGGCCGTCGATCCCGACAGCGCCGCTGCCGACAGCACGACCGCGAGCGACACCGGGATCGGCATCGCCGAGACCCCCGCGCCGACGCTCCCCGCGAAGCCCGCGGTCAACGGGGACTTCCAGCGCTGCACCAAGAAGAGCGAGTGCGCGACCGGCTTCTGCGTCGACGGCGTGTGCTGCGACAGCGCGTGCGACGACAAGTGCCACACCTGCGCGCTCCTCTCGTCCCCGGGCAGGTGCACGCTCGCGCCGATCGGCGTCGATCTACGGAACGACTGCGGCCCCGCGAACCAATGTCTCGGTACGTGCGGCGGCGGCGGAGAGTGCATCGGCAGCGGCAACGGCACGATGTGCGGTCGCAACCGCTGCATCGGTCCGAGCAAAGGCGTCGGCCCCGCCTACTGCCCCGGCCCCGGCGCGAAGTGCGGGCTCGAAGCGGCCGTGCCCTTCGACTGCTCGCCCTACGCGTGCGAGCCCGCGTTCGGCGCCTGCATCACGACCTGCAGCTCGACCGACGACTGCGCGAACGGCTTCGTCTGCGACACGCCGACCCGGGCGTGCGTGAAGTTCGAAGCCCCGCCTGCCGAGGAGAGTGGCTGTTCGTACGGCGGCTCGCGCAAGGGCAACGCGGCGTTCGCGCTCTTGCTCCTGGCATCGCTCGCGACGCGCTGTCGCCGTCGCGCGATCCTCGAGATCTGAGCGTCAGAAGAAGCGACCCACCGCGAGGTGCATGCGGGGGCGCAGTCCGGTTCCCTCGACGAGGTGCGCGTAGCCATCGAGATCGAGCGCTGGACCGAAGGTCACCTGCGCGCCGAGTCCGGCGGACAGCGTCCAGCCGTTGTCCTCGAGGGATTGCCAGCCGAAGTCCAGCGTCGGTCCGTAACGGAGCGCGGACTGATCGTGAATGATGACGTCGGCCACACGGACGCCCGCGCCGATGAAGATTCCGTAGAGCGGGCCCGCGGAGTACCACCGCCACGCGAGCTCGCCGCCGCGGCTCGTCGCGGTCGTCACCCAGGGCACGCTGCGCATGATCGTCGTGTGGCCCGAGACGACGAGCGCGTGCTGACCGTGAAGCGCGACGAGCACGTCGACGCTCAGTCGGCCGAGCGCACCCGAGCCGGCGTTCACCTGCACCCCGAGGCGAGGTACCTCGACGTCGCGCGCGCGCGCCGGTCCCGCGATCGACGACAGCACGCCGAGCGCTGCGGAGGCGGTGAGCACACGCGCATGCATGGCCGCCGTTCGACGAAGGGACGCGCGACGTATTCAAGAAGCGCGGATTCGCGAGGCGCTACACACCGGCCTTGATCGCCACGTACATCGCGCCGAGCACGACGACGGCGATGCCGAGCATCACCCACGGGTTCGAGACGAAATACGGGTACGCCATCAGCGTCAGGCCCGCCACCATCTGCGGCAGTCGCTTCTGCTTCTTGCCGTAGGCGAACGCGACGAACCCGATCCCTCCGACGAGGAACGAGAGCAGCAAATAGTTCGCGTCGACGTCCACGGCGATGAACGACTGTAGGCCGCGCGCTCTTCCCGGTCGAGCCGACGGTCGATCACTTTGCCTGGAGCGCGCGCAGGCTCACGGCCAAGCGGTCGATCTTGCTCGTGAGCGCGTTGACCTTGTTGTCGGCATTCATCGCTCGAGATTCCGCCTGGAGCGCGCGCCACTCGGCCGCGTGCGCGGCGTCGATGGCGTTGCTCGTGCGCACCACCGAGACGATCGCAGCGACGACGAGCACGACCATCACGACCGTGTGCAGTCGCAGATGTCTCGGCGTGAGCTCGACCTTCGAACGCTCTGTCATCGGCGCATCCTAACCGGCGTTCCTCGCCGCGTGCGGGGTACGGTCTCGCGTCCGTGACGCTGCGAGAGATCGACGTCGCTGGGTATCGATATCGGCGAGCTCATCGCGCGAAGCGCACGCAGATCGTCGTCACGACCCCGCAGAGTCACTCGCGGTCGCGATCGCACGCGTCGCGCGCGCGGCGAGTCACGCTCCGACTCCGCGGCGGGGCGACGGTCCTCGACGAGACTGCCGGACGAGGACTGACGGCAGCGGTCTCGACGCTGAATCTCCCCGACTGAGCGGATCACTCGAGGCCGCCGCGGCGTACGTCATCGCTCCGGACGAAGACACATGTTGCTGCTGCCGAGACGTCCTCGCATGGCGCGTGAATATTTATTTCCAGGACACTTGCGTCATTGTCCAGGACATGTGCGACGGCATCTGTCGCGGATGCCACAAGCTATTGCTACACTGCGTCGCATACATGGCCGGCATACGTTCCGCTAGCGAAGCCGGGTCGAGTGTCAAGCGCGCGCAGCCGGGTCTCTCGACGCTCCAGCTCGATGTCTCGCTCGATGCGTTCCTTACCGAGGCGGAGCAAGTGGCGGCCGCGTTCGTGCGTCACCGGACGCGGATCGTCGCGGCGACGGGGAAGGCGCTGTCCCGGGACGTCGAAGCCAAGATCCTGGCGCTGGTCGAGGCGATTCGGCGCACGATGCGGGAGCGTTCGGCACCCCTGGTGCGCGTCGACGACTCGGCGATCGGGATCGCGCGGGCGCAGATTCGGGAGATCACGCAGGTCGCCCGCTTCGCCGCGGCGTTCCACGGCGCGACCGAGATCGTCGACAGGCTCGAGACGATCCGTCGCAGCCTGCACGGCAGGTCGCATACTCCGGCGGCCGTCGCGGTCTCGCTCGACGAGTATGTGGGCGTGGCGCAGAACCACCGCGCGACGCTCGAG
>JBKJQC010000692.1:0-10415 GCA_046593995.1 Polyangiales bacterium | reverse complement strand
CGCCGATCGCCGAGCGTCCGTCGATGCTCTTCCTCGGGACGATGCTCACGGGAGGCACCGCGACCGCCGTCGTCATCGCGACCGGCCCGGCCACCGAGCTCGGGCGCATCGGCGCGCTGATGGCCGCGACCGAGAACGAGGAGACGCCGCTCGAACAGCGCCTCGACTGGTTCGGCAGGCGGATCCTGTGGGCGTGTCTCGCGCTCTCGGCGTTCCTCTTCGTCTACGGCTTCGTCGCGAGCAAGAAGCCCTGGCACCTGCTCCTCCTCGAGGCCGTGAGCCTCGCGGTCGCCGCGATCCCCGAGGGCCTCCCCGCGATCACGACGATCACCCTCGCCCTCGGCATGGGGCGCATGGCCGAGCGTGGCGCGCAGGTGCGCAAGCTCCCGGCCGTCGAGACGCTCGGCGGCGCGTCGGTGATCTGCAGCGACAAGACCGGGACGCTCACGCAGAACGAGATGACGGTCCGCGAGGTGTGGGCGGCGAAGCAGATCTACAAGGTCACCGGCCTCGGCTACGATCCGGACGGCGCGATCCTCCGCGCCGACGGGGGGGAGAAGAAGCAGATCCCCGCCGTCGCCGAGAAGGGCGACGGGCTCGACGTACCGCTCGAGCGTCTCCTGCGCACTGCGGCGCTCTGCAACAACGCGAAGTTCGTCCTCGACGACGACGGCGTGCGGCGCGTGGTGGGCGATCCGACCGAGGGCGCGCTCCTCGTCCTCGCCGAGAAGGGGGGCATCGATCGCGAGAGCATCCTCCCGCAGTCGCAGATCGTGCAGCAGCTCCCCTTCGACAGCGACCGGAAGCGCATGACGGTCGTCACGCTCGACGAGATCGGACGGCCGGTCGCCCACGTGAAAGGCGGCGTCGACATCATCCTCCCGCGCTGCGTGACGGTGAAGCTCGCCGCGAAGCGCGAGGGGGAGATCGACCTCGACGACGCGATGCGCACCGAGATCCTCCGCGTGGCCGACGAGATGGCGGGACGCGCGCTCCGCGTCCTCGCGCTCGCGCGTCGGCGTCAGCCCGAGGGCGATCCGGAAGAGCAGCTCACGTTCCTCGGCCTCGTCGGCATGATCGATCCGCCACGCCCCGGGGTGAAGAAGGCGATCGCGACGAGCGCTGCGGCCGGCGTCCGCACGGTGATGATCACCGGTGACCATCGCATGACCGCCGAGGCGATCGCGAAGGAGCTCGGGATCTGGGACGCGAGCGCCGCGACCATGTCCGGCACGGAGATCGAAGCCGCCAGCGACGCGGATCTCCGCGAGCGCGTGAAGAACGTCCGCGTCTTCGCGCGCGTCTCGGCCGAGCACAAGCTCCGCATCGTCAAGGCGTTCAAGGCGAACGGCGGCGTCGTCGCCATGACCGGCGACGGCGTGAACGACGCGCCGGCGATCCGCGAAGCGCAGATCGGCCTCGCCATGGGCGTCGGTGGCACCGACGTCGCGCGCGAGGCCGCCGACCTCGTGCTCCTCGACAACAACTTCGCGACCATCGTCGAGGCGATCCGTCAGGGGCGCGCGATCTACCGGAACATCCAGAAGTTCATCTACTTCCTGCTCTCGTCGAACGCCGGCCTGTGCATCACGGTCTTCGCGACGGCGTTGTTCCCGAAGCTCCCGGCGCTCACACCGCTGCAGATCCTCTGGATCAACCTCGTGACGAACGGGCTCCCTGCCCTCGCCCTCGGCGTCGATCCGCCCGATGCGTCGCTCATGCGCGAGCAACCCCGTCCGCTCTCCGAGGGGCTCCTCGGTCGCCGCGACTACCTCGGCATCTTCTTCGTCGGCATCGTGATGGCCGCCGGCGCGCTGTGGGTCCTGTGGACGATGGGGGTGCGCGACGGGCGACCTGATGAGGCGCGCGCGATGGCGTTCTCGATCCTCGCGGTGGCCCCGCTGTTCCACGCGTTCAACTGCCGCTCCAACACCGCGTCGATCGCGGAGCTCGGGGTCTTCTCGAGCCGTCCCCTGCTGATGGCCGTCGCCGCGAGCGCGCTCATCCACTTCAGCGCGGTGCTCATCCCGGTCCTCCAGCCGGTGTTCCGCACGTTCCCCATGTCCGGCAACGAGTGGCTGATCATGCTCGGCCTCTCCGCGCTGATCATCCCGGTCGTCGAGGTGGCGAAGATGATCGAGCGCGCCGCCAGGCCGCGCACGACGACTGCGCCGACGGAGTGATCCGTGTCGGACGCGTGGCACCTGCAACGCGGGAGCTCGCGGTCGATCGGCCCGTTCACCACGGAGGAGATCCTCGACGGCGTCGCGTCGGGGGAGATCCCACGGGACGCGAAGGTGTGCGCCATCGACGGGAAGCTGTGGCTGCCGATCGACGCGACGCCGGCGTTCGAGCACGCGTTCTCTGGTGCGCGCGCGGTCCCCGCAGTGGGTGCGCTGCGTGATGCACATGCGCATGCGCCGGTCGCCGAAACGGCCGCGAGCCCCTCGGAGGCGCGACGACGCCCCGAGCGTCGCGCCCGGCTGATCCACGTCGCGTCCGCGACGGCGTCGGGCGGTGCCGTCGCGATCGTCGGCCTCCTGGCCGCGCTCCTCGCGTGCGTTCCGAGCGAGGGCCTCGCGCGCCTGTTCGACGCGACGCGCCCGCTGCGGGCGTCGCTCGCGCTGCTCGGCGGCCTCGCGTTCGTGTTCGGCGTCTCCGCCCTGCTCGGCGCGCGTCGTGCGACGAAGGACGACGCGTCGCTCGCGCGCGCGGCCTTCCTCCCGGGGGTTGCCGTGGTCCTCGCGGCATTCGTCATCCGTTTGCCGACCGATCTCGCGACCTCCGCCGAGCTCGCGCGGGCGCGCGTGTTCATCCTCACGATCGTCGCGACCGTCGTCGTCGGGATGGTCGCGCACGCGCTCTCGTTGCGACGCGCGCTCGTGACCCGACGACGCGCGGTCCCCATCGCCCTGCTCCTGGTGACGGCCGCGTCGATCCTCGTCGGCTTCGGCGCGTCGTCCCTCGCGCACCTGCGCGACGTCGTGACCGTCTCGGGCGCGGTTCCGGTGCCGCTCTTCGTAGACGAGGCGACGGCCGGACGGTTCGCGGAGGCGATCCGCGCGGGAGCGTCGGGCGCGCGCGCGCTCGACTCCGCGTTCGCCGAGGCCGTGTTCGTCGAGCCGTCGGTGCGGATGCGTGTCCTCGACGAGGAGCGCCGCCCCCTCGCCGGGGCTGTCACCGGGATGGGCACCGCAGTCATGCAGCGGGTGACGGTGCTCGACGGCCCGCACCGTGGCCGGAGCCTCGTGCGGGTCGTTCGCTGACTTCAATATGGATCACACATCATGGATCAGACGTCGGCGGCGTCGACGTCGAGAGCCTCGAGCGCGCGGAGGGCCGCGACCAGGAGAGAGAACGCGAGCGGTCCGAGGATGACACCGGGGACGCCGAAGAGCGCGACCCCGCCGATGAGGGCGACGAGCACCCAGAGGAAGTTGAGGTCGACCGACGACTTCATGAAGAAGGGCCGGAGCACGTTGTCGAGGCTCGCCACGAGGAACGCGATGATCGTCATGACCAGGGCGGCGACGGGACGCTCTTGCGAGAGCAGCCAGGCGGCGGCGCCGAGCGTGATCGGCGCCGTGCCGACGACCGGGACGAACGAGAGGAAGAACGTCAGCACGCCCCAGACGAAGGGGCGCGGGACGCGGAAGATCAGGAGCAGGATGGCGATGAGCATCGCCTGCACGAAGCTGACGACGACGTTCGACACGATGGTCGACTGGATGACCTCCGCGGTGATCGCGCGGATCACGTCGCGCTCACGTTGCCACGGGATGAGCCGCACCATGACGCGATCGCGGGCGCCCTTCCCCTCGACCGCGAGGAAGATCCACGCGAGGAGCACGATCAGACCGTTGAAGATCGCGTTCGGCGTCGCCGACAGCGCGGCGCCGACGATGACCCCGACCCGGCCGGCGTTGTCGGTGACGAGCGCGCGCGCGCGCGACGAGAGCTCCCCGGGGGGGACCTCGACGCCGTACGCGGAGAGCCGGCGGCTGATCGCCTCGAGGACGCGGTAGAGGACGCGCGCCCACTCGTCCTGATCCTTCGAGGCGACGAGGTGCGCGACGTCACGGAGCGCGACGTAGAGCGCGATCGCGAGCGGCACGAGCAACACCGCGCCCACGACGAGGACGAAGCCGATGGTGAGGATCCAGCGCCAGGCGACGCTCTGGTCCTTCTTCAGCTTGCGCGCGAGCCGCTCGATCGGCGCCTCCGACACGAACGCGAGGACCGCGCCGACGCTCAGGGGCACGGCGAGCTCCCACACGACCGCGATCGACAGAGCGAGCGCAGCGAGGAAGAACCAGGTTGCCGTCGTCTTCGCGGTGGCCATCTCGTCGAACCGGATCCATCCCCAGTGCTTCGGGGAATCGCTAGGCTATCCGGGAGCGATGACCCGCACGAGCAAGTTCGCCGCACTGCACGAGCCCTACGAGGGGGACGCCGTGACCATCCTCGACGCGCTCGTGCGCGCCGCGGTGAATCAAGGCGCGAGCGACATCCACCTCGAGCCCAAGCTCGATAGGATGCGCGTCCGGTTCCGCGTCGATGGATCGATGATCGAGCACCGGGGCGTGCACGCGGACGTCGCGCGTGAAGTGGTCGCGCGCATCAAGGTCCTCGCCCGGATGGACATCTCCGAGCGACGCGTCCCACAGGACGGCCAGCTCGCCCTCGAGCTCGGCCTCCCTTCGCGGACCCACCTCCGCGCATCGACCTTCCCGTCCTCGCAAGGAGAGAAGGCCGTGCTGCGCGTGCTCGCCGCGCAGAGCATCATCGCGTTCGAGCGGCTCGGCATGCGCCCGGAGATCCAGGAGCGCTTGCGGATGCTCGTCACCGGGCCGCAGGGCTTCATCGTGACCTGCGGGCCCACGGGCTCGGGGAAGACGTCGACGCTCTACTCCATGCTCCAACACCTCGACACGCGCGCGGTCAACGTGGTCACCCTCGAGGATCCGATCGAGATCGAGCTCGATGCGATCACGCAGGGGCAAGCCAACGTCCGCGCCGGGTTCACGTTCGCGGCCGGACTGCGCGCCATCCTGCGGCAGGATCCGGACGTGATCCTCGTCGGCGAGATGCGCGACGCCGAGACGGCGGGCATCGCGCTCCAGGCCGCCCTCACCGGTCACCTGGTGATGTCGACCCTGCACACGAGCGACGCCGTCGAGACGATCGTTCGCCTCGTCGACCTCGGCATCGAGCCCTGGATCGTCGCGAACGCGCTCTCGGGAGTCCTCGCCCAGCGGCTGGTCCGCGTGATCTGCCCGTCGTGCAAGGGGACGGCGACGCTCGAGACCGAGCTGTGGGACGACGACGAGCTGCTCCTCCCCGCTGGGACGGAGATCGTTCGTCCGAAAGGGTGCTCCTCCTGCTTCAAGACCGGATACCGGGGGCGCACCGGCATCTTCGAGTTCCTCGAGATCGACGACGAGCTCCGTGAGCTGATCAAGGCCAAGGCGAGCTCGCGGGACTACCGCGAGGTCATGCGCAGGCGGAAGGTCCCCTCGCTGCGACGCGCCGGCTTCGACAAGGTGATGGCGGGGGTGACCACGGTCGACGACGTCGTGCGCGTGACGCCGAGCGGCGGCGGCTGATGCGCCTCGCGCGCAGCGTTCAGCAACGATTTGGGCTCGTGCTCTCGACGTGTCTCGCGGCGTGCGCCGCGCGGCCGGAGCCGAAGCCGAACGCGTTGCCGCTGCCCACGCTCGCGGAAGCGCGCGCCGCGATCGCCACGAGCAAGCCGTCGCCTCCGGATCGGCGGATCGTGCGCGCCGTCTCCGAGGTGCACCACTTCCTGACCGCCACCGCGCGGAGCGAGGCGAGCGTCGCCCCGGCGGCCCCTCCGGCCAGCGGGTTCGTGATCCACCACGGGGGGAAGGTCGTCGGGACGCTCCCGCTGGACGCGCCCTATTCGGTCGCGAAAAAGCTCCTCGTCGATTGGGTCGCGACGATCGGCGCGCCGCTCGCGCTCCCGCCGCTCCCTACGGCGACGGTGGACGATCCGCCGCTCGATCGCGAGGCCTTCGCGCTCCTGTCCGACGTGCAGAGCGTCTGGAGCGCGACGCCGACACGGAGAGGGCTGCACGACGCGACGCGCGCGCTGGTCGGCCTCGCGCTCTCCTCGCCCGACGACCTCGAGCTCGCAGACGAGCTCCTCGCGCGCGCGCTCGCCGCGTGCGTCGTGGATCAGACCTCGCAGGCCTCGCCGGCGCTCCGCGAAGAGGCGCTGCTCACGTTCCTCATGGGCTACGCCGAGGACGCGCGTGCGCTCGGCGCGGCGCTCCTTCCGCACGATCCGGTGCGTGCGCTCGTGACGGAGGACGACCAAGAGCTCGGCGCCGCGACGGGTGTGCTGGCCGGCGCGCTGCAGCTGTCCCGCGCGGCGTCGCGAGGGCTGTTCGCCGAAGTACCGGCGATTCGTCGCAGAGCGCTCGCCGCGCACTGGCTCGATCCGTCGGTGCTCGGAGCTCGCCTGCGGGCAGAGGACGACGGCGACGGGCGCGTCGCGGAAGCGCTCCTCGCGACGGCCGTGTTCGACGCGGCGGAGGACGCGAGCGGCGCCTCTTCGAGCGCGAAGGCGCGCGCCGATCTCGACGCGCTCCGCAGATCGCCGGATCCCGACGTCGCGCGCGTGCGACCGATCGTCTACGGCTGGCTCGGCCTCCAGCGCGAGGACGCGCTCGCGCGCTTCGAGCACGATCTCGATCGCGTCGGTGATCACGATCTCGGCCCCTTCCTCGACCGCTCGGTCCGTCGCGCGATCCTCGCCGCACGGACGACGACGCGACGTTCGCGGCCGAAGTGGGGACGAGCTCGGGCACGCTCGCGGTCGCGCTCCGTGCCTGGCACTCACCCATGTCCGCCGCGCGCTTGCACGTGCTCGACGCCCCGCCGCCCTTCGCGAGCTCGCTCGACCGGCTCGGTCCGATCGCAGCGCTCGATCGGCTCGACCGCATCGAGCGCGAGACCGGTGGCGACGGCGCGTCGCGACGCGAGGCGCGCTGGATCTTCGGACGGCTCGACGCGCGCCCGGGGCATCGGCGCGTGCGCGCGGACGTCGCGTTCCGGCTCGGCGTCGGCCCACAGCCCCCCCCGGATCGCGCGTTCACGGTTCGTAGGCTCACGTCGCCGGAGGCCGAGCACTGGATCCTCCTGAAGACCGGGAAGTTCGCCGAGGCGGAGCTGCTCGCCCGTGCGCGCGCCGCGAAGCTCCCCCCGATCGAAGGCGCCGCGTTGGTGGCGGAGACGCAGTGGCGCGCCGGCAACCACGACGGAGCGGCGCGTACGCTCACGCAGCTCGGGCGCGTCGAGCGGCGCGCTGCGTGGCCGATCGGCCTCGCGTTCGTGAATGTCTTCCCGCTGCGCACGTCGGGAACGCCCGAGCTCGATCCCGGTCCCGCGCGTCGCGCCGCAAAGGCGCTCGTCAACGCCTCGGTGCACGCGAGCGTTCTCCGCGAGGTCGGGCAGATCTCGCTCGACTTCGGCGCGATCGACGTCGGGCAGATGCTCTACGACGTCGTGCTCGCCTCACTGCCGCCTTCGATCGAGCGCGAGGGGATCATGCTCGAGCTCATCGCGCACCTCGCCCGCGCCAAGGGGGAGAAGCCGCCGGTCGCTCCGCCGTCTCCCTTGTCGGCGTGGACCGCGCCGATGGCGTACGAGCAAGGACTCGCGGTCGTTCCGGCGCGCATCGCCGGGCCGTCGGAGACCGAGGAGCTCGACGCGCTCCTCTCGATCGCGACGCGCCGCGCGCTGCGTCCACCTCCTGGCGAGGGGGCGGCGCGGACGATCCTCGTCCACGGTCGCACGCGGTTCGCGGTGCTCGGTCGCCATCTCCTCGGCCTCGAGACCGAGGAGACGGTGCGGCGCCTGCCGACGAACCCGCGCGAGCGGTGCGAGGCCGCGTACTATCTGGCCGTAGCGGCCGATGCGCGCGGTGACGCGGAGGCCGCGACAGCGTGGCTCCAGCTTTCACTCGACGAGGGCTCCCCCGAGATCGCAGAGTGGCGGTGGGCGCGCGCGAAATCCTTCGTCGCCTCGCCATGACGGCGGATCGACGCGGGTGTAAGCAAGTCGCTGGCCGCCGCGCGGAGCGACGGGTCACAGCAGGCGTTCCGCGAGGGAACGCGCTCGAGGAGCAACGATGGACAACCAGACCGCACTGTCACGCGCGCAGCAGATCGTCGACACGATCGTCGCCCCTTCCGCCAACAAGAACGATCGCGAGCGACGCTTCTCGACCGAGGCCGTGAGAGCCCTCGGCGAAGGGGGCCTCCTCGGCATCCTCGTTCCGACATCCTACGGGGGGCTCGGCCTCGGGCCGCGCGCGTTCGCCGACGTCGTGACGGCGCTCGCCCAGGCCGACGCCTCGGTCGCGATGGTGTTCGTGATGCATGTCTCGGCGACCGGCTGTCTCGTGAACGGCATCAAGACGCCGAACGTCGTCTCGACGCTGCGCGACATCGCTGCAGGGAAGCACCTGACGACCCTCGCCTTCAGCGAGCGCGGATCGCGGAGCCACTTCTGGGCTCCAGTGTCGAAGGCCCAACGTGTCGGCACTGGCGCGGGCGGAGGCGTCCGTCTCACCGCGTTCAAGTCGTGGGTCACGAGCGCGAGCTACGCCGACAGCTACGTCGCGTCCGCGCTCTCGCCCGAGGGAAAGGGGCCGACCGACTCCACGCTCTATCTCGTACCCCGCACCACGCCCGGCATGAAGGTCACGAGCTCGTTCGAAGGCCTCGGCCTCACCGGCAACGACTCGACCCCGGTGCAGCTCGAAGGGGTCGAGATCGCCGATGACGCGCGCCTCACCGACGACGGCGGCGGCTTCAAGGCGATGCTCGAGGTCGTGCTCCCGCTCTTCAACCTCGGCCAGGCCGCGATGGGGCTCGGCCTCTGCCGCGCGACCGTCGCCGCGACCGCCTCACACCTGAAGACGTCGCAGTTCGAGCACCTCGGCGCGTCGCTCGGCGAGGCCCTTCCGAACCTGCGCGCGCAGCTCGCGACGATGCAGAACGACACCGACGGCCTCGCGGCGCGGCTCGACGACGTGATCCGGCACCTCGAGACGCCGGGGGATCTGACGATGCTCCGCGTGCTGCAGTCCAAGGCGACCGCGAACGAGATCGCGATCAAGGTCACCTCCGAGGCGATGCGCACGTGCGGCGGAGCAGCGTTCTCCAAGCACACCGCGATCGAGCGTTACTTCCGCGACGCGCACGCCGGCGCGGTCATGGCTCCGACGGTCGACGTCCTCAAGGAGTTCATCGGGAAAGCGCTGCTCGGCATTCCCTTGTTCTGAGCGCGCCGTGTCTCAGATTACTCCGCGAGCTTCGGCCACGTCGGCAGACGCTCGTCGAAACAGACGAAGCACACGGGCGCGTAGGTCTCTTCGGCGCCGAGCTTCACCTGCGCGCCCTCGAGCGTCGCCTTGCCGTCCTCGAAGCGCATGTTGAAGATCGCCTTGCGGTTGCAGAACTGGCAGGTGACCTTCACCTCCTCGATCGAGTCTGCGAGCTCGAGCAGCCGCTGCGAGCCTTCGAAGAGGCGCGTCTGGAAGTCCGTCCGCAGGCCGTAGCAGATCACCGGCACCCCGTGCGTGCGCGTGATCGCGCGCAGCTGGTCGACGACCGACGCCGAGAGGAACTGCGCCTCGTCGACGAGCACGCACGAGATGTCCTCGAACGGCTTCCCGTCGAGCACCGTGTCGCGATCGACCATCAAGTCGGCCTCGGCCCGGAGCCCGGCGCGCGACGCGATGTCCTTCGTGCCGAAGCGCACGTCGAGCCGCGGTTTCATCACGAGGACCCGCTTCCCCTGAGCGCGGTAGTTGTGCGCGACCGCCAGGAGGTTGAGCGTCTTCGCGCTGCCCATCGTGCCATGCCGGAAATACAGCTTCGCCATGCTCTCCCTCGGAAGGACCGAGACCGCGACCGTAGGCCGTGGACCGTAGACCACTTCACAACGGCTCGACCCGAGTGGAATCCCACCGGGAACGTCGCGGACGGTCTACACTGTCCGTGAGCCGCTTCACTCGCGTCATGGCGCTCGTCCTCGCAGACGCGCTCACGATCGAGAGAGGCACCGTCTTCGTAGCACGCACCGAGGTGACGGCCGAATGAACGAGACCCGCTCCGACGCGAAGGACAAGCCCCAAAGCTGGATCGAGCGCATCGCTGCGATGCAGGACTTCGACCTGTACCGCGACCTCGCATGGGAGGGCTCCTTCGAGGACTACCTCGAGCTCGTGCGCAAGCGCCCGCAGATCACGCGTAACGCGTTCCAGCGCGTCTACGACATGATCATCTCGTACGGGACCGAGGAGTACATCGACAACAAGAAGAAGTTGGTCCGTTACAACTTCTTCAAGGACGAGATCGACGGCGGTCGCGATGCGATCTTCG
>JBKJQC010000608.1:0-12319 GCA_046593995.1 Polyangiales bacterium | reverse complement strand
GCGCTCGCGAACGCCGCCGAGGACGCGGCGACGGACGTCGACTCGGTCGACGGCCTCGTGGAGGTGTCCTCGATCGCGCCGTCCGTCGCGCCGTCCGTCACGAGGCCGTCGACCGAGTCGACGTCCGTCGCCGCGTCCTCGGCGGCGTTCGCGAGCGCGAAGTCGCTCGAGGAGCAGCCCATCAAGACGCAGACGAGCAGGAGACGGCGCATCGCCGCTAACGTATCGCGCAGGAGGACGATCGGCGACCTCGGGCCGCATGATCTCGGGCAGAATCGAGAAAACCGCAGCCCACGTGCGCTCGCGAGCTCACCAGTGCGCGACGATCGGCAGCTTCTCCGCGCGGGCGACCTCGATCGCGTCACGTACGACGCGGAAGAAGGCCGCGTCCTCGTCGTCGAGCTCGCCGTCCGCGAGCGCGTCTGCGACCTCGACCGCGAGCTGGTCGAGATCGCCGAGCACGCGTGGCTGCGTGAGGAGCTCGAGCTCGAACTCGTGCTCGTCCGGGTTCCAGCCGGGGAGGACGATGTCGCCGTGGTCCTCGAAGAGCTCGAACCTCTCGCGCGCGCCGCGCGTGATCGACTGCGCCAGGTGACGAGGCACGTCGCGCTCGGAGAGCGTGGTCAGCGCGCCGTTCTCGACACGCACGGCGCGCGTACCGGCCCGATCGTGGAACACGAGGCCGGGACACGCGCGCGAGACCGCGAGCAGGCCGGCCTCTTGTGCGGCCACGTCGTCGGCCGGGAAGAGAGCGGCGATGGAGTGGGAGAGCGCAGCGCTCATATCGAATATCCGCCGTCGAGCAGCAGACGTTGGCCGGTGACGTAGCTCGCGCGATCGCTCGCGAGAAAGGCGACGGCCTCCGCGACCTCGCGCGCCGTCCCGAAGCGACGGAGCGCCGCGTTGCGCTTGGCCGCCGCGACCCACTCGGGCGTGAAGTGCCCGCTCTCGACGAGACGCGGGAACATGCCCGCTTCGATCACGCCGAGCGCGACGCTGTTGGCGCGGACGCCGAAGCGCCCTTCCTCGCGCGCGATCCCCTTGAGCAGCGCCTCGACGGCGGCCTTGGGCGCCACCGAGAGGATGTCGCCTGCGGCGTAACGCTCGAGCCCTGCGGAGCTGATGAAGACGTAGGAGCCGCCCTTCTCGCGCAAGAGCGGGAGCGAGGCGTGGACGACGTCGAAGAAGCCGTTCACGTCCGCCTCGATCACCTTGCGCCACTGGTCGGGCGTGATCTGCGAGATGAACGGCTGCGCGATGTCCGAGCCGGCGGCGTGCACGACCGTGTGCACGCGCCCGTGGCGCTCGCGGACGTCGGCGAAGAAGGCGGGGAGCGTCCCCTCTCCCAAGGTGACGCGGTGGATCGACGCGGACACGCCGTGGGCGCGGGCCTCGCGTGCCGCCTCCTCGGCCGAGGCCTCGTTCCCGCGATAGGTGAGCGCGACGTGCGCGCCGTAGGCCGCGAGCCGCCCGACGATCGCGCGGCCGACTCCGCCGCTGCCGCCGAGGACCACCGCGACGCCCTGCGGGAAGTCAGTCATTCGCGCGCTCCGGGCGCTTCCGTTGTTCGATCCAGGAGGCGATCGCGCAGGCGCACGATGATGTCGGGCGGCACGCCTCCGCCCGCGAGATACGCCGCTGCACCGCCGTAGGTGCGCCCGATGTGCTCGAGCGTCTCGCGCGCGACCTGCGGGGCGCAGGCGCCCTCGACGAGCAGGGCCTGTCGTTGCTCTTCGGTCTTCGCGTGCCGTGCCGCGGCCTGGTAGCGCGGGGCGAGACACGGCTCCGTGAGCCGGTAGTCCTCGGCGATCGCGTCCGTCGGAACGCCCGCGAGCGACAAGAGCAGCGCGACGACGAGGCCCGTCCGATCGCGCCCCGCGCTGCAGTGGATCAGCACGGGGCCGTCGACCGCAGCCGCGACCACGGTGCATGCGGCCACGAGGCCGACGCGGAATCGATCGACGATGACTTGGTACTGCGCGATCTTGTCGGCCGTGGCGAGGAGCCGGCGGTCCGCGGGCGTGCCGAAGGCGCGGATCGGGATCGAGACGAGCTCGATGCGCGTCCCCTTGCTCCGCTCTCGCGTGAGGCCGCGCTTCGACATCTCCGCCTCCACGTCGTCGCGGAGGTCGACGATGGTCCGCACGCCATGCGCGACGAGGCACCCCCAGCCTTCGTCGGAGAGCCGTCCGATGTCGTCCGCGCGCACGATGGCCCCGTTGCGGATGCGGCGACCGTCGGCCGTCTCGAGCCCGCCGAGATCACGCACGTTGTCGCAACCCGACCAGGAGAGGACGCGCAAGACGTCACTATACCGCGAGCCGTCGCGCGCGCGCTTCGTCGAGCGTGAGGCGCAGCACGTCCCGCTGCGCGTGGCTCCCACCGAAGCGGTGCGCGATCTCGACGACGGGAGCGAGCAGGCCGGCCGCGCGCTCGTGATCCCCGTGCGCAAACGCCATCAGCGCCCGTGAGACCGGGAGGCCGACCTCGCGGGTCATGCACGCGTTCACGCCGTCGGCGTCGGCGGCGCGCTCGAGCTCCCGGAGCAGCCGGCGTGCGCAGTCGTCGCGGCCCGCCGCGGTGAATGCGAGCATCGCGTGGACGTCGTTGAACGCGTAGAATCCCCCCTCGCTCTCGAGCTTCGACGCCCACACGTCGGCGATCGGCGCGAAGCGCGAGCGAACGTCGTGCCCGCGGAGGAACAGCCGATAGAGGAGCGAGCTCGCATCGAGCAGATGAACGGACATGTCCGGCAGCTCTGCGAAGACGCGGTCGTGGATCTCGAGGACGCGATCGACGTCGCCGCGCGCGAGGTGGAAGAGCGCGAGGTGCCAGTAGACGTGGTACGCGAAGCCGCTCTCCGGCGCCCAGTGCTGCTCGCGCGACGTGAGAAATCGCACGCCCTCGTCGACGCGACGCTGCATCTCCATCACGTGCGCGGCGGCGTGGATCGTCCAGCCGTCCCGCGGCTCGATCGCGAGCGCGCGGAGGGCGGTCTCCTCGGCCTCGGCGTAGGCGTGACACTCCTCGAGCCCGAACGCGTACATCCCGAGCAGGTGCGAGTACCCGGGGAGGCCAGGGCTCCAGTGCGGCAGCGCGCGCGCGAGGCGGTCGCGGAGGTTCTTCGCGTCGCCGCGGTAGAAGTCGAAGAGGTGCGCGATCTGGATCGCGAACGCGTCACGCGGCCATTCGGCGATCACGCGCCCGTAGACGTCGCACGCCGCCGCCCACTCCCCCTCGACGAGGAGGCGCGCGGCCGTCACGAGACCGCGCTCGCGATCGTTCTTCCCGAGGAGCTCCGCGGCGACGACGCTCTGCCGCGCGAGCTCGGCGAACCGGCGCTCGCTCCAGGTCATGAGCACGCCCGCACGGAACGCGTGGCCGAGGGCGAAGTCCGGTCTCAGCGCGAGGGCCGCCTCGATGGTCTCGACCGGACGACCGACGAACGTCAGCTGCTGGCGGAGCGCGTGCTCGTAGAGAGCGAGCACCTCGCGGTCCTCGCACGACACCGGGCAGCCGCGGTCGTCGTCCATGTTCGACACGATGACCTCGTGCCGCCCTCAGCAGCGATCGTGCCTGTCGCGGCGTGTCGACTGGTTCCGTGCAGGCGCGCGCAGATGTCACGCTCCACGGTCGCGCTGACGCAGATTCTGCTCGGCGCTCGGTCAGAACGCCGTCAGAAGGGCGCGCCGAGCGTGAACATCGCCGGCCGCGTCGTCGTGACGGGCGCCGCGGCGGGTGCGGTCGGTGCGTCCGCCACCGGAGTGGAATGCAGGTGCAACGCCGCCGTCGCGAAGCCCGCGATGCCTCCACTCAAGAACGCCGCCGCGACGTCCACCCACGAGTGCGCGCCGGCTTTCTCGCGCAGGATCACGACGGTCACCGCGAAGCCGACCGACGTCAGCGCGACTGCGAGGTGCTCGCTGCGGACGGGCGAAGGCAGGACGTAGAGCCCGAGCGCCGCGCCCGCCATGCCTGCGAGCGGCGCCGAGTGTCCCGAGGGGAACGAGCGATGCGCCTCGTCGATCGATTCCTCGTCGTTCCCGCGCTCGCCGCCGGTCCCGCACTTCCTCGTCGCATTCTCCCAGTCGCGCGGGCGGCAGATGCCGAACGCGTTCTTGAGGAACTGCGTGAAGAGCGAGCCCGCGAGCGCCCCCTCGAGCGTGATCACCGGACCGCGCAAGACCTCGACACCGCGCACGTCGGTGCCGAGACCCGCGAGGAACGAGAGCGACGCGCCGGCGGTGAGCCCGACCATCACCGCCACGTCGGCTGCCTTGCCGAACGCCTCGACGCGCGTTCGGTGTCCGAGGCCGTCGAGCGGCGCGCGATCGCCGTGCGTCGGGTGGAGGTATTTCGTCGCGAGGTACAGGCCCCCTGCGTGCAGCCCGACGAAGGCGACGTCCCACACCACGTTGCCGCCGATCGCGAGCCGCACGTCGCGCGTGCGCGGCTCCTCCTCTGCCTCTGCGCGCGCCGTCGCCGGGACCGCGCACACGGTGGCGGCGATCACGGTGGTCGCGAGGAGCGAGCGCATCGTCACCACGCGACGCTGTACCCGGCCTGGATGCCGAGCGTCGTGGTGTGCGGCGTCTCGGCGCCATCGGCGATCGCCGTGCGGCGCGTGGCCGTGTAGACGTAGGCGAACCCGAGGCTCAAGACGCCGCTGCCGCCGATGAGCACGTTGAAGCCGGCGCGCGGCGCTACCGCGAGCCCCAGGCCGGTGTCCTTCTCGAACACCGCGCCCGCGCCCGCGCCGAAGAAGACGAAGAGCGGTCCGGTCACGAAGATGTGGAAGCTCGGTTCGACGAGGAACGAGAAGCGCGCTTGGGCGGCGGAGGTCGCCGTCCGGACGTACTCGATGCTCGGCAAGAGCGAGAGCTCGACGTAATCGATGAAGAACCAGCCGAACGTCGGCATCGCGCCGAACTGCGTGAACGAGGTGGAGCGCACGAGCGTCAGGCTCCCCCCGAGCTCGAGGACGTTCCGCTCCGCGTAGCGACGCACCGGACGCCCGGCGACGCTCGGCAGGGCCGTCTCCTTCCCCTCTTCGGCGCGGACCTCCGCGTTCGGCTTCGACACCGGGGTCGGCGTCTCGTCGTCGTCGACTTTCTTCTCGGGCTCCTTCTTCTCGGGCTCCTTCTTCTCGGGCTCTTTCTTCTCGGGCTCCGCGGCCCCCACGGACGTCGCCGCGAGGATCGTCGCGAGTCCAGCCGAAGCGAGTCCAGAGGCGCGCAGCACGGGAGCGTAAGACTACAGATCGCCCGGGACGTCGCGTTCGACGGTGCAGGGTCCGGGTACGGTGCAGCACCCGAACCTCTCGCCGTCGGCCGGTTTGTCGCCGCGCACGTTTCATGACGCGGCGGAAGCGGTCGCGAAGCGTCACGGCGCGCGAATCGCGTCGTGTACCCTCTCGAGCAGACTCGATGGCCGACGACCCTCGCCTCGGCGCGACCCTCTCCGGCAAGTACCAGCTCACGCGTCTGATCGGTCGTGGCGGGTTCGGCTCCGTGTACGAGGGCATGAACCTCGAGCTCGAGAAGCGCGTCGCCGTAAAGCTCATCGAGCCGCAGTACGTCCGGAACGAGGAGATCGTCGCGCGCTTCCGCGTCGAAGCGCGCGCCGCGAGCCGCGTCGAGAGCGAGCACATCGTGCAGGTCTTCGACGTCGGGAGCGATCCGAGTCACGGGCTCTACATGGTCATGGAGCTCCTCCACGGCGAGGATCTCGCGTCGCGCCTCGATCGCGAGCTCAAGCTGTCGCCTGCGGTCGCCGTGCACGTCGCGGTGCAGGCGGCCCGCGGGCTCGCGAAGGCGCACGCGGCGGGGGTCGTCCACCGCGACCTCAAGCCGGCCAACGTCTTCCTCGTGACGCGCGAGGACGGCTCGCTGCTCGTGAAGCTGGTCGACTTCGGGATTTCGAAGCTCCTCGCGCGGGGCGAGAGCACGTCCAGCGAACGCAGCGGACGCGCGTTGACGTTGACGGGCACGGCGGTCGGCACGCCGAACTACATGTCGCCGGAGCAGGCGCGCGGGCTGCAGGTCGACGGACGCACGGACGTGTGGGCGCTCGGCGCGCTGCTCTACGAGATGCTCGCGGGGACCCCCGCGTACCCGCACGAGCTCTCGTACGAGGAGATCATCATCGCGATCGTGACCGCTCCCGAGCCGCGTCTGGGCGAGATCGCGCCGTGGGTGCCGAACGAGGTCGTCGCGGTCGTCGACAAGGCGCTGACCCGCGACCTCGTCGAGCGCGTGCAGGACTGCGGCGATCTCGCGCGTCGCCTGAGCGAGGCGATGCCGAACGCGACGCGGCCGCGCCGCGAGGAGAGCCTCTACATGGAGCCGTCCGACTACTCGGGCGAGCTGCTCGCCGTGCAGCCGCTCGGAGACTCGCTCGACACCGGCTCGCAAGGGGAGATGCAGCTCGGTGGCGGAGGCGCCTCGCGCGCCGAGACGACGATCGCGACGGCGATCACGACGCGACGTCCCGAGCCGAAGCGTGCGGTGTGGCCGTGGCTGCTCGTGCCGGCGGTGCTCGGCGCCGGAGCGTTCGGGGTCTGGAAGAGCGGATTCCTCGCCGGCGAAGAGCAGCCGGTCGCGCCCGCCGAGACGGCGAGCGTGTCAACGAGCGCGCCTCCCTCGGCGTCGACGTCGATCCACCCGCGACCGATCGCTCATCCGAAGCCGAAGCCCTCGGTCTCGGCGAAGGCGACCGCCAAGCCGAGCGCGACGTCGAGCGGCACGGCCCCGGCCAAACCGAGCGCGAAGCCTTCCGTCAGCGGATGAGTGAGGACCCTCGCATCGGTCGCGTGCTCGACGGGAAGTGGACCCTCGAGCGCCTCCTCGGGAGCGGCGGGATGGCCTCGGTGTATGCCGCCCGTCATCGCAACGGCGCGCGCGCCGCGGTGAAGATTCTCCACCCGGAGCTCGCCGCGCACAAAGAGCTCCGCGATCGGTTCCTCCGCGAGGGGTACGCCGCGAACCGCGTGCAGCACCCCGGCGCCGTGGCGGTGCTCGACGACGACACCGTGCGCGAAGGGCCGATGGCGGGCGCGGCGTACATCGTGATGGAGCTCCTCGACGGACAGCTCCTCGAGGATCGCGTCGAGCAGGGACCGTTCACCGAGGAGGAGCTGCTCGCGATCGCCGACTCCGTGCTCGAGGTGCTCGAGGCCGCCCACGCGAAGGGCGTGATCCACCGCGATCTCAAGCCCGACAACCTGTTCCTCGTGAAGCGCCGGCCATCATCCGTGAACGCCGTGCGTGTGAAGGTGCTCGACTTCGGGCTCGCGCGGCTCGGCGAGGGCAAGATCGTCACGCGGGTCGGCGTCGCGCTCGGCACGCCCGCGTACATGTCCCCCGAGCAGGCCGCTGGGCGCTCCGACGAGATCGACGGCCGCGCCGACCTGTTCTCGCTCGGCGCCGTCTTGTTCCGCCTCCGCACGGGTCGCCGCATCCACGAGGCGAACAGCGCGATCGAGCTGGTCGGCAAGATGGCGAAGCTGCCGGCCCCGGCGCTGCGCACGATCGACAAGACCGTATCGCCGTCGTTCGCGGCGATCGTCGATCGCGCCCTCGCGTTCGAGCGCGCGGATCGCTACCCGGACGCGTCGACGATGCGGCGCGATGTGCGCGCAGCGCTCCACGCGGCCGACGCGCTCGTCGCCGAGCGGGCGCCGAAGCGCAGGAGCTTTCCCTGGCTGTTGATCTTCGCGCTCTCCATCGGCGGCGGTGTCCTCGCATATAGCTTCCGACCGAAGCACCCCGCTCCCATCGGAGGATGGAGCGCGACGGGCTCGCCGGCCGCTCTCGATGCCGGCTCCGCATCCGACGTCGGACTCGTCGGAACGGCAGACTCGAGCGCGCTCCCCCCCTCCTTCGAGAGCGATGCAACGAGCGACGCGAACCTCGACGCGAACCTCGACGCGAACCTCGATGGGGGCGACGACGAAGAGGAAGAAGAGGACGAGCCCGGTGACGCCGACGTCGACGGGCCGGAGCTCGATGCAACGAGCGACGCATCCGCCGATGCTCCAGGCGACGTGGACGCCGACACGCACGCGAAGACGGTCGCGGTCGACAAGTTGCTGAAGCCTCCGCCCGCGAAGAAGAAGCCGTCGCCGCCGCCGCCGCCCACCAAGAAGAAGACCAAGAAGAAGAAGACTACGAAGTAGCGCGCGCCTTCGCGCTCCGCGCATCTAGCGAACCTGACGCCGCGCGGCGCGTCGCAGCAGCGTTGGCTCCGGAGGTTCCACGTTTCGCGGTGACGCGGACGGTGATGTGGTGCGGACGGTGTCGGGAGAGCGGAGGACGCCCACGCACGCCGCCCTCCCCACGTGTTGGGGAACGCCACGTTTCGCTGCGCACCCTCGGTCGCCCGCCGAAGCGGAGCTCGAGGTCGACTCGCTCGACACCCGTCGACACCCGCCTGCTCGCCGAGCGCGGCGCCGTCAGCGCGACCTACGTGCGCAGGGGCCGCCACCGGGGCCTCTCACCGACACGGCTCGACGCTCGCCCAGACGATGCCGTACTTCGGTCGAGCGCTCCCGGAGTTCCACAGGCACGACCCTGTGTCGTGAAGTCGTCGTGGAACCTGTCGTGCGACGGGGAGTAGGTCGTCCAAGCGTCCTCGGTGGGTTGGGTGTAGGTCTTCCAAGCGTCCTCGGTGGGTTCCAAGGGTCGAGCTGACGAATCGCTCGATCCGCGAAGTTCACGCCGGACGTTCTAGAGAAGCCGCACAATTGGGGCGGAAGCGGAGGGGCGTCTCTCGTGAGATCTCTTCGAGTCGTGCGAGGGCGGCCTTGTGGTCTGCCTCTCCGCGAGACGCCGCTCGGCGACTCCGCGAACGATTCGCAACATGTCCGCGCCCGTCCTCGGAAGCCTTCATCACGACTACCGCCGGGTGGCATGACGCGCTGTTTGACGCGTGCGCGACCAAAGTAGCGATCGCAGCCGTTGATCTGAACGAGTTGTCGAAGACTCGAACAACTTGTTCGGGTTCTCGACACGCCTTCCAGCGCGTGGATCGATCGAACCCGGTTCCGGTGCCGTGGCGCACGCCATGCAAGGCACGGCGTCGCCACCGAGCAAACGGTCGCGGCGCTCGATGTCTACCGACAACCGAGCTGGAAAGGGTCGCATGTACAAGTCCATGAAGCTGTTTGGGTTCGCCGCGCTCGCCGCGGTGGTTGGGTTCCTCGGCCGGCCGACTCCGGCAGCGGCGCACACCCTTTACGGTCCGATCGACGCGACGTATTCGCGATTGAAGTCGACGGGTACGTATTACTTCTGCAGCTCGAACTACGCCGTCCACAAGGCGCAGGACGTCGGCGTGTATTCGGGCAGCAACGCCTTCGGGTATTGCAATTCCTACGCGGTACGCGCCGGGCTCGCGTTGACCGAGTACTATCGGTACTACGGCGGTTGCGCGAACGACTGTAATGGAACCAGCTGCTCGGGATACGGGACGGGCGCCGGCAACACGTTTATCGTGACCGGCGGCTCCGGGTGGAACTTCCAAATGGCGCACCTCAACTCCTCGTCGAGCTCGTTCAGCGGCAACAAGGCGCGCGGCACGGCGCTCGGATTGCTCGGTGCGACTGGCAATGCGACGGGACCGCACGTCCATCAAGCCAATCACAAGGATTGGGTCAAGCAGACTGCCTGGATGAGCGGCGAGAGCTGCGGCAACTACGCCGGGACGGACGACGTCATCGGCGACGTAAACCTTCCGTGATCCGCCGATGCGGCGAAGGCACATCGTGATGATCCCGCCGCCGCCGCGATTCGTCTTTCCGCTGTTGGCCGCTTTCCTCGTCGGTGCCACCGGTGCCTGCCAACAGCAGACGGTGGACCCGGTGGCGCCGAGGGAGCAACCGGAACGCAGCGGACCGTCCGGCCAATTGATTCCGCGGGCCGTGTGCTGGTCCGGCGTACGAGAGATCAACGATCTCGAGTCGCTGACGCTCATGCTCGGTGCAGCGCTGACCGCCGGTGATCCGAAGTTGATGGCCTATCTGGAAGATCGGCTCGCCGAGTTGATCGGCGACGACGGAGACCTCGCGCTGCGCGTGGTTGCGCTCGCCGAGAACGCGAACGATGGATCGCTTCGCGTCTACTTCGGCGCGCTGAAGAAAGCACGCGCCGGACAGCTGCCCAAGGTCGCCAATGCGCTGATCGGCATGGCCGAACGGCACTCGGATCCGAGCCACCGCGCACGCGCCCTCGCTGCGTTGGAGGCGCAGAAGAAGCTCGATACGCCCGCACTCGACCGTCTCACGGCGCTCGCAAAGGACAACGGCTCCAACAATGCCTCGTGGTCCGCGACGCGCACGATCGGGCGCGTTATGGCGAACGACTACCGCAGCGGCGGCAACATACGACCGTACATCGACCGGCTGATGAACATTGCGTCGACGTCGAAGCATCAACCGACGCGGCAGCTCGCGGTCGAGATGCCGGTGTATCCGGAACCCGTCCTCGACGATGACGTCCTCGAGTCGCTCGGTCGCGTGCTCCTCCACGATTCGGATAAGGACATTCGAATGGAGGCGGCGCTCGTCTTGTCCTCGGTGCGAGACACCGCCGGACTGCTGAAGCTGTACCAACAGGCATTCCTGGCGGAGAAAGATCGCTGTGTTCGATGGATTATCTGCCAGTGCACCGCTCGCGCCGGCGGTCGCGACGCGCTTCCACAGATCAGCGGCTATGCCTCGATCGATCCTCGTTTCGAGCCCGACTACCACCAATTGAAGGCTGTGTTCGATTCGGGAATGGTGGATTGGGAGCGCATCATTCTCGAACTGGAGCCCAAGCACCCCTGCGTCGGCGACATGGATGAGCCGGTCGATCCGGGCCCTCCCGGTGAAGAGGACATGCCGGCACCCGAGTCCGCCGCTCCTGCGCCGTGATGCTGGTCCGATTCGCCATGACGAAGAAACCGGAATACGCACGACTCAATCCGCGCGGAGCAGCCGCTCGGACGGCCATCGCCTCGCTTGCTCTGGTGCTCATCGGGCTGGTGGTGTGGCTTTCCAGCCCAGCCCCGCGACATGAAGCATCGCCGGCGACGGCCGCAGGGCAACCCGCACAGACCACAGTGCCCATGACCCAACCGATGGTCGGAGCTCCGCAGCCGCGCGTTGCGCCGGCACCGGTTCCCTGCGGCTTGGGCGCACTCGTCGACGACTACAACAAGGCGCCGCCGGGGTCCGCGCTCGAGAGCTACCTGCGCGAGGTCCTGAAGGACTCGGTCACGTCCATCTCGGCCGGTGAGCTGTTCGCGCAGCTCGACAAGGAGCGTCGTCCCCGCGTGGTCGAGGCGCTCGCCGAGGCGCTCCTCGCGCGCTTCAATGCGACCGACGATCCAACGATCATCCCCGAGCTGTCCAAGCGCATTTCGTTGGAAAAGGACCCAGCGGTACGCGCTGCGCTCTTGCGATCGTTCCGGACGACGGTCGAACCGTCGAGCAAGCTGCTCAAGGAAGCGGGCCTTCCCTACGAATCGTTGGTGAAGGATCCGTCGCCGGAGGTCCGCGCGGCTGTCGTCAACAACCTTGCTCAAGACAACCGACCTGCACGAGGTCGCGATCCGGACGTGACGAACGCATCTGTGTCCGTCGCGCTGCACTCGAGCGATCCCGCAGTGACCGAGCGACTCCTCGGCAACGTTCAACTCGCGTATGCCAACCGGAAGTCGGTCGACGATGTGTTCGACAGACTGGGCGCGAGCGCCCCCGAGACACGTGCCGGTGCGGCGGCGGCGCTTGGCACCGTTGGAACATCCGATCGCGATCGAGCGATGAAGGCGCTCGCCGCGAAGTACCGCGACGAACGGGCGCCGGTAGTGAAGAAGGCGATCCTGCAAGCCCTCGTCCGAATCGGCTTTCAAGGCGCGCGCCCGATCCTCGTCTCGCTGAAGGGACTGGATCCGGCGCTCGACTCCGAGATCGACGCGTGGCTCGGAGCGCTGGCCCTCAACCGAACGCTGTGGACGACGCTGCTGCGCGAGAAGCGGCGGCTAACGGGCGAAGCCCAGCAGTGATGGCGATCGCCGGCGACGACCACGTGCAAGCGCGAGGCGTTCACCCCGACGAACGTCGCCTCCGGCTCGAGCCGCGAGGTCACCGGGGTCGACGCGCGTCGCCGCAGTGGCGCTCGCCTCTAATCTGATCAACGTCTCGCGCAACTCCGGTCACGCTTCCTACGGATCCGAGTGGCCAGTGACACCAGATCGATTGTAATCTCTCGTGATCATGAGCTCGCGGCCGCGCATCGTCCGCATCGTCGTCCTTTCGACGAGCCTGCTCTCGACCTCG
>JBKJQC010000226.1:0-2813 GCA_046593995.1 Polyangiales bacterium | reverse complement strand
CGTGGTGCCGAGCGTGTCGCGGAGGTGTCGGCGCGGTTCGCGCTCGATGCGATGCCGGGCAAGCAGATGGCGATCGACGCCGAGCTGCGCGCGGGCACCATCGACGCGGCCGAGGCGCGTCGTCGTCGGCGGACCCTGTCGCGCGAGTCGTCGTTCTACGGCGCGATGGACGGCGCGATGAAGTTCGTGAAGGGGGACGTCATCGCGGGCCTGATCATCACGGCGGTGAACATCCTCGGTGGGCTCGCGGTCGGCGTCCTCCAACGCGACATGAGCGCCGGTGACGCGCTGAAGAAATACGGGCTCCTCACGATCGGCGACGGGCTCGTCACGCAGATCCCCGCGCTCGTCACGTCGACGGCGGCGGGCCTCCTCGTGACGCGTGTCGCCTCGGAGGACGCGGACACGCCGCTCGGGGCCGAGCTCGGCGCGCAGCTCTTCGGCAACGCCCGCGCTCTGTTCGCCGCCGCGGGCTTCGTCGGAATGCTCGCCATCGTACCCGGGCTCCCCTGGGCCCCGTTCCTCGCGATCGCGGTGACGCTGCTCTTCCTGGCGCAGCGACGCGTGAGCGCCGACGCGCGCGCGCGGCGCGAGGAGACGTCCGCTCCCACCGCCGGTGGCGCGAAGCCCGTGCGCGATGGTGCGCGCGGGCCGTCCTTCGTGCCCGTCGTGGTCCCGTGGTCGGTCGATCTCGGCAGCGGCTTCGCCGGTGCGCTCGAGGACGACGAGGGGCGATCGCGATCCGAGGAGGCGCGCGGCCTGCGCGCGGCGATCGTCGCGTTGCGTGAGCGCATCTTCCACGAGCTCGGCCTCCCGCTCCCGGCGCCGAGGATCTCGATCGCCCCTGAGCTCCCGGAGCACGCCGTCGTGATCTCGGTCCGCGAGGTCCCGGTGCGACTGCTCGAGACCGAGGATCCTGCAGCGGTCGTGCAAGCGACCCACGACGTGCTCGCGATGCGCGCGCACGAGATGTTCGGCATCGGCGAGACGCAGCTCCTCCTCGACGCGCTCGAAGAGGTGAACCCGGCGCTCGTGCGTCAGCTCGTCCCGAAGCCGATCCCCGTGACCGTGCTGGCGGAGGTCCTGCGACGCCTCGTCGAGGAGGGCGTCTCCGTCCGCGATCTACGCACGATCCTCGAGGGCATCGCGCCGCTCGCCGCGACGACGAAGGATCCGCTCGAGCTCTCGGAGGGCGCGCGCCAGTCGCTCCGTCGCGCCATCACCCACAAGCTGACGCGCGGCGCAGGATCGGTCTCCGTCTACGTGCTCGACGCGATGATCGAGGACGTGGTGCGGAGCGCGATCACCCGCACCGCGGCCGGCTCGTTCCTCGCCCTCCCGCCGACGGCCCAGCGCGACGTCACGAAGAGCATCACGGAGACCATCGCGGCAGCGCCGCCAGAGGGGGGCTCCGACGCGATCGTGCTCGCTTCCCCGGACGTCCGCCGCTTCGTGCGCCGGGTGATCGAGCACGACCTGCCGCACGTGATCGTCACGAGCTACGCAGAGCTCGAGCCCGAGCTGTCGATCGTGACCCGCGCGCGCGTGATGCCGAGCTGACGGGCGTGCCGACGCGAGCCCGCACGTGAGCGAACGCTGATTGATTCCCGCGGCGCCCTGGGGCACCCCTCGCGCATGAAGTTCGTCGATTCGGTTCGTCTCCGCGTGAAGGGGGGCGACGGTGGGAACGGCTCCATCGCGTTCCGGCGCGAGAAGTACGTCCCTTTCGGCGGACCGGCCGGTGGTGACGGCGGCGGTGGTGGCTCGGTCGTCTTCGTCGCCGACGAGGGGCGCACGTCGCTCCTCGATCTCGCGTCGGCGCACTTCATCCGCGCGAAGAACGGCGAGCACGGTCGGGGCAAGGACCAATACGGCAAGGCCGCTCCGGACTACGAGGTCAAGGTGCCGATCGGGACGATCGTCTTCGACGAGACGACCGGCGATCGCATCTGCGACCTCACCGAGCACGGCGCCCGCGCGATCGTCGCGCCGGGCGGCAAGGGGGGCCGGGGCAACATCCACTTCGCGACGTCGTTCGATCGAGCGCCGCGTCGCGCGGAGCCCGGCGGCGAGGGGGAGGATCGACTGATCCGCCTCGAGCTGAAGGTCCTCGCCGACGTCGGGCTCCTCGGCTTCCCCAACGTCGGCAAGTCCACGCTGGTCGCGACGATGTCGCGCGCCCGCCCGAAGATCGCCGATTACCCGTTCACGACGCTCCGCCCGCACCTCGGCGTCGTGAAGATCGGCGGCGCGTCGAGCAGCGCGTCGTTCGTCATCGCCGACATCCCCGGGCTCATCCCCGGAGCGAGTGAAGGCCACGGCCTCGGCACGCGCTTCCTCAAACATGTCGAGCGCTGCCGCGCGCTCCTCCACCTCGTGGCGCCGCCCACGGACGAGCTGCGCGAGGAGGGCCGCGATCCGATCGCGGACTTCGATGCGATCAACCGTGAGCTGATCCAGTTCGCGCCGGAGCTCGCGACGCGCCCGCAGATCGTCGCGATGTCGAAGGCCGATCTCCCCGAGACGCGCGCAGCCTACGAAGAGGTCCGGAAGGCGTTCGCCAAGCGCCGCGTGCAGCTCCGGCTGATCAGCGCGGCCACCGGCGAAGGGCTCGAGGAGCTCGCGAGCGAACTCTATCACCTGGTCCGCGGCCGCACGCCCGACATGGACGACGCCGAGGCCGAGATCCCGAAGACGTTCGTCGTCTCGACGCCGACCACCGCCGGCGGTCGTCCCGCGAAAGCCCACGCTGCCGAGAAGCCCGCGCCGAACAAGGCCGCCGCGGCGCGCTCGGTCGACGAGCCCGCCGCGAG
>JBKJQC010000225.1:0-15222 GCA_046593995.1 Polyangiales bacterium | reverse complement strand
TTCCCGCCGCGCGTCAGCGCGGCGGGGTGCGCTGCACCGCGATCCGCCACGCGGCGTCATCGACACCACGGCCGAACGCGCCCGCGCCCGCGGCGTTCCGCAACAGCCTATAGCTAGCAACGCGCGCAACCGATGGCGGCCTCGAGTCGACTTCGGTGATGCCGAAGCGATCGAGTACCCTGAGAACCGAGATGGATCCGCCGGGTAAGGCCCCGACCCTCGCTGACCTCGACGCGCTACCACGCGGAGTGAAGGGCGAGATCATCGACGGTGTGATGTACACGATGACGCGGCCGCGAGGTCCGCATCAGCGCGCGCTCGCTGGCGTCGTCACCGATCTGCGGAATCCGTTCGACCGCGGCAATGGCGGACCCGGTGGCTGGTGGATCCTCCCCGAGCCTGGGATCGAGCTACCGAACACTCCGGAGATCGCGCCGGACGTCGCGGGGTGGCACCGCGAGCGACTGCCGACGCTGCCCAAGGACGCCGCGATCTCCATCGTACCGGACTGGGTCTGCGAGATCCTCTCGCCGACCACCCGACGTCACAACGTGCTGATCAAGAAGCCGTATTACGCACTCATCGGCGTTCCCCATCACTGGCTCGTGGACATCGAAGCGCAGACGGCCACCGCCTACCGCCTCGAACGAGGTCGCTGGGTCGAGCTCGGCGTATGGGGCGACGAACACGAAGCGCGCATCGAGCCCTTCGACGCGATCACGCTGGACGTGGCGAGCTGGTGGCTCTGAGGGAGACGAGATAGCTACGCGAGCTTGGCCGCGTCGCCCTTGAACACCTTGAACAAGAGCCAGAACGACGGACCGATGATCGCGAGGCCGAACGGCAAGGACCAGAGCAGGAATTTCATCGTCGCGGCGGGCGCGGCGGCCTGGGCGAGCGTCACGTCGGGGTAGAGCAGGTAGGGGTGCTGCGCGATGCCCCATCCCGCGATCACCAGCGCGACCTGCACGATCGCGCCGAGCCGCGCGATCTTGTACTTGCGCGTGAGGAGCCCGTAGAGCGCGGCGAGGGCGCCCACGGTGCCGAGCGCCATCACGGTGAGACCTCGCGGGGCGGTGAGCCCGAGCCACAGGTGCGGCGCCTGGAAGCGCGTGAACGGGAGCGTGAGGAGCGCGCCGGCGACGACGACCGTCCCCGAGACGAGCGCCTTCTTGCGGAAGTCCTCCTGCAGCTCTCCTTCGGTCTCGACGGTGAGGAACACCGCCGCGAGGTACGCGCACATCGACGCGCCCGCCGCGCCCATCGCGAGCGCGATGCCGCTCAGCCACGGGGTCCCGTCGAAGCGGACGGTGACGCCCGAAGGAGTGCCGATCACTCGGAGCGCGTCGGAGGAGATCGCACCGACCGACGCGCCGAGGAAGAACGGGGTGACGAGGCTCGCGGCGCCGAAGATCGCGCCCCAGCGCTCGCGGGAGGGAGCGTGCACGTCCTTCGAGGCGTACGCGCGGAAGACGAAGGCGACGCCGCGGAGCGTGATGCCGATGAGAACCACGCGGAGCGGCGCGAAGAGCGCCGTCGTGTACGCGGCCCACGCGCCCGGGAACACCGAGAAGAAGACCACCACGACGAAAATCAGCCAGACGTGGTTCGCCTCCCACACGGGGCCCATGGCGCGCGCGATCGCCGCGCGCTGCGCGTCCTTGCGCGGACCGCGCGCGAAGAGATCCCAGACGCCACCGCCGAAGTCGGCGCCGCCGAGGATCGCGTAGGCGATCATGCCGACGAGCGCCGCCCCTGCACAGAGATCGTGGAGCGCCATGTTCAGTGCTCCCCCGCGCTCTCGGGGGCCCCCTCGTCGAGCGGGGGCGGCTTTCGCGCGAGAGTCCGCAGCAGGACGACGAGCGCGGCGCTCAGCGCGGCGTAGAGCGCGACGTAGATCGCGAGGGTAGTGGTCACGTCCGTGCGCGGAGTGACGGCCTCGGACGTGCGCATCACGCGGTAGATGATCCAGGGTTGGCGACCGGCCTCGGTCACGATCCAGCCGGCTTCGAGCGCGAGGAAGCCGAGCGGTGATCCGAGCGCGAGGAGCAGGAGGATGAAGCGCGGCGTCGTCTTCTTCAGGCGCCGCACGACCCAGAACAGCACCGCCAGCCCCACCAGCGCGAACCCCGCCGACACCATGATCTGGAACGCGAAGTGGCAGAGCACCACGTTCGGTCGCTCGTCGACCGGGAACGAGTGCAGTCCCTTGATCGTCGCGTCGGGATCGCCGGTGGCCATGAAGCTCAGCGCCTTCGGGATCCCGATCCCGTAGTGCACCTCTCCGGTCGCGGCGTCGGGGATCCCACCGATCATGAGCGGCGCGCCCTTCTCGTCGTGGAAGATCGCCTCCATCGCCGCGAGCTTCTCGGGCTGCGTGTCGTTCACGAGCTTCGCGAGGCGATCGCCCGAGAGCGGTTGCAGCACCGAGGCGATCGTGGCGACCACCATCGCGAGCCACAGCCCCGAGCGGTGGTACTCGTCGTCGCGCCCGCGCAAGAGGCCGATCGCGTAGACGCCCGCGACCGCAAAGCCGACCGCGATGTAACAGGAGAGCGTCGAGTGGACGGCGAGCGGGAGCCACGAGGGGTTCTTGAAGGTCGCGAACATGTCGACCTCGATCACCTTCCCCGCATGCGCGACGTACCCGCGCGGCGACTGCATCCACGCGTTCGCGCCCACGACCAGGACGCCCGAGAGCATGCCCGAGACGGCGACCGGGATACCCGTGAGCCAGTGCTGCCGCGGCGTCAGACGGTCCCACCCGTAGAGATAGAGGCCGACGAAGATCGCCTCGATGAGGAACGCGTACCCCTCGAGCGCGAACGCCGGACCGATCACGGGACCGGCGAACGCCATGAATCCAGGCCACAGGAGCCCGAGCTCGAACGAGAGCGCGGTGCCCGACACGGCGCCGACGACGAAGAGGAGCGCGGTGACCTTGCCCCACGTCTTCGCGAGCTGCTTCCAGTGCGCGTCACCGGTCTTCAGATAGCGGTGCTCCGCGATCACCATCAGGAGCGGCATGCCGATCCCGAGCGCCGCGAAGATCATGTGGAAGCCGAGCGACAGCTCCATCTGCACGCGCGCAGCGGTGAGCGGCGACATCCGTCGCCCACGTTAGGGCCCGAAGACGTCTTTCGGAAAGACCGATTGGAGGCCCGCCCCAACGCCGAGACCGGATTGAACACGGAGGCACGGAGGCACGGAGCTCCTCAGAGTGCTGCCGCACGCTTCGTTCCGAGGTCTTCGCGGACTCGGGTCGACGACTGCTCGCGCGACGAGCCACGAGAGAGGCAGGCGGCGATCGGCAGACTCTCGAGCCCTCCGTGCCTCCGCGCCTCCGTGTTCAATCATCTCGAGCGTGCGGTCAGCCCTTGGCGCAGCGGAATCCGACGAAGCCGCTCTTCGCGTTCGGCGGCGCCTGGCCGCAGTACCCGAGTCCGTAGAGCTCGCCCTTGTCCGTCCAGTCACTGCCGCAGTGAAGGCGGTGTCCGGTGATCACCGTCTGCGTCCATTCGCGCACGTTGCCCGCGAGGTCGTGCACGCCCCAGGCGTTGTCGCCCTTCGTGTACGACGCGACGGGACACGTGCTGGTGCGCGCCGAGAACGTCGACCAGCACAGCTGCACGTCCGGCGGCTCGAAGCCCCACGGATACTTGAAGCGCGCGCCGCCGCCGCGGGCCGCCCACTCCCACTCGACGTCCGTCGGCAGACGCTTGTCCTGCGCGGCGCAGTACGCCACGGCCTGCGCGCCGTCGACGCAGTTGATCGGGTGATCGTCGCGGTCCTTCTTTCCTGCGTTGCAGGATAGATTGCGCAGCGCCTTCTCGGCTGCGTTGATCGCGCTCCAGGTGCCTGTCGTCGCGGCCGGGGTGCACTTCCCGCTCTTCACGCACGCGGCGTATGCCTTGACCGTGACCTCGGTGACGTCCATGCAGAACGCCTCGACGTTCTTCAGCGGATCGCCCGGGACGAGCTCGCCTTGCGGCATGCGCCCCATGCCGGGGGGACACTTGGCGAGCGGCTCGCCCGACGCCGACGGCTTCGCGGCGGACTTGGGCGCTTCGACGCTGGCGCTCGGGAGCGCGTCGGGCACGTTGGGCTTCGTCCAGAACAAGCGTTGCGCGGCGAAGAGGCCGCCGAGGGCGAGCGCTCCGACGAGGATGACCTTCCCGAGAGGGAACGACGAGCGTTCCGGCGCGGCCCCCCCTCGCTCGATGCGCGGTCTCGGCACCGACATCGCGCGCGACGACGGCGGCGGCTTGATCGGCGGGATGATGATCCGATCCGGCGGCCTCTGATCGAGCGGCTTGCGAGGCTGCGGTTTCGGCGCCGCCTTCGACTCCGGTTTGGGCTCCGGTTTGGGCTCCGGCTTCGGTGCGGCCTTCGTCTCGGGGGTCGGCTCCGTCTTCGCCGCGGGCTTCGACTCGGGCTTCGGATCCGTCTTCGGCTCCGGCTTCTTCGTGACCGGGAGATCGAGCTCTGGCGCGGCCGCCGTCGGAAGATCTGTCGAGAGCTGTCCGCCCTTCGACGGCGGGGGCAGCGAGGGAGAGGGCTGCGCCGGGGCGCTCGGTCTCGCCCCAGCCGTCCCCCCCGTGAGCAGGCGCTCGAGCGCGGCGCGCGTCGGCTTGGCGTTCTTGAAGCGCCCCTCGGTCTCGCGACACACGCACTGCGAGAACCAATCGTCGAACCCTTCCGGGAGGAGATGATCGACGCCGAGCTCGCGCGCTCGCACCGAGGCCGGGACGAGCGGCTCGAAGCACACCTCCATCACGATCGACATCGGGTTGGGCACGTCGGCGTGGCCGCCCTTCCAATAAACGGTGCCCGTGAGGCAGGCGAACGCGATGAGTCCGAGCGCCCACACATCGGTCGCGGGCGCGATCGCCGCGTCGACGTTCGTCTGCTCCGGGGCCATCCACAGGGGGCTCCCGATGGCCTGTGTGGTGTTACCCGACTCCGCGACGAGCTTCGCGATGCCGAAGTCGAGGACCTTCACGAGGAAGCTCGTGCCCTCGCGCCTCTGCACCGCGAGGAAGACGTTCTCCGGCTTGAGGTCGCGATGCACGACGCGGACGTCGTGCGCCGCGGCGACCGCGTGGCAGAGCTGGTTGAAGATCTCGACGACCTCCTTCGGAGGGATCGGCCCACGCGCGAGACGGTCGCCGAGCGTCTCACCCGCGAGGAGCTCCATCGCGAGCCACGGCGTCGCGGACTCCTGCTCGACGCCTGCGCCGATGACCTCGACGACGTGATCGCTCTCGATCTTCGCGCCGATCTTCGCTTCCTGGACGAACCGCTGCCGCTGCTTCGGATCATTCACCAGGTTCGGGTGCATGACCTTGAGCGCCCGCTGCTTGCCGGTGCTCACCTGTTCGACGACGTAGACGGCGCCCATGCCGCCTTTGCTGAGCGGGCGCAGGACGCGGAACTCCCCTGCGAAGACGGTCCCTTCCGTGAGCTCGACCAGCGCAGCCATTCCGCCCGCGGAGCCTAACGGAGATCGCGCGGACGGCGGCGATTTTCAGGGTCCAGAAAGGAGCTTCGGATCCACGGCGGCATTCTGCGTCAGCGCGCCGAACGTGATCTCGCTCCGGTCGTCTCCCGATTCGACGATGACGACGCGCCGCAGGATGGATGGGTCGGCCCCGAGAGCGAGCTCGATGCGCTTCGTGCTCTTGGCGACGGCCTTGTCCTTCGGGACCGCGTGGATGACGAACTCGGATGCGTCACGCTTGATCAGCGTCAGATCATAGCGACCCTTCAGCGTCGCGAGATCGCCGCCGAGGAGCACCAACAGATCGCCGAGGACGCCCCCGAGCGGGCCTTGCGCTCCCTTGGCGACCTTGCCGTTTCCCGCCTTCGTCTTCCAGGCGAGCCCTTCCGGGAGCACCCAGTAGACGGCCGCGTCGGGCGGTTCGAGCTCCCAACGGAGCCGATCGGGCCGCACCATCCACATCCTGCCGTTGGACTTCACCTTCGACGCGAGGAGCGCGATCGTGCGCTCCTGCACGAACGGCCCCTGCAGCGACGTGAGCTTCGCGCGCGCCTTTGCGACGTCGGCGAGCGCGTCGTCGAGCGGGCTCGCGTGGGCACGCGATGCTGCGACGAGGACGGCGCTGGTGGTGAGGAGGAACGCGCGGCGCTGCATGGTCGATCGGTCAGTGGGTCGATGGGTCGATGGGTCGATGGGTCGATGGGGTCGATGGGGTCGATGGGTCCGATGGGTCCGATGGGTCCGATGGGTCGAGAAGGAGGGAGTGCGAGCGGGAGAGGAGAGGGGAGAGCCGGCGCCGCGCTCTCTTCATCGACCCATCGACCGATCGACCGTCTTCAGCGACACCCACCGACGCCCTCACCTCTTCACAGACTGATGGCGAGGCCACCGTGCGCGGACCAACCGAAGCCATTGCGGCTCGGTGGCGGCGCCGTCTGCTGCTGGTTCTGCAGCGCCTTCTCGTAGTCGTCGTTCGAGTATCCGGTCGTCGGGCGGTACGCGCCTTCGAGGGTGAGGACCAGGGGGCCGGCGATCTCGATCATCAAGCCACCGCCGAGCACGAACTCGGCGAACCACTTGTTCGCGTGGGGGACCGTCCGCTTCGTGCACCCCGCCACGCCCGCCACGGTGGTGCAGACCTCGAGGTCCTGATCGGGGAAGTCTCCGTTCACGGCGCCCGCGCCGGCGATGAAGTACGGAGTGAAGGCGCCGGGGATCGGGATCTTGATCTTCGCGCGGAGGCCGATCGTGCGGAAGCTCACCGACTGTGCGGTGCCGCCGGCCTTCGGCTCGGGGGTGAGCTTGCCGCCGGCGGGAATGCCATTGGCGTAGACGCCGAGCATGAGGATCGGCGGGATCAACGCGAGATCCGCGTGGAGCTGGAAGTTGAAGCCAGGTTTGTAGGTCGTGTCAGAGAGCTTTCGGCCCATCACGCCGGCCTGCACGCCGATGTCGATGAACGAGGCGGACGCGTCGCGGGTCGTCGTGGCGGCGCCCAGGATTGCAGTCGCTGCAAGGAAGGTCAGGAGCTTCGCGTTCGGCATGCAGGTCCCTCGCGGAGGAGCGTAGCAACTTCCGGAGTGAGGGGATCGACGCGCGACGGCACGCGAACATTCATCGAGCTCGCGTCTCTCTCTCGGAATGCCCCTCGGGACCTGGGTCTCAGGCGATGCGCGCCACGGCGCGGCCGATCGCCGTACCCATGTTCCCGAGCGCGACGACCTCGTCCACGACGCCGAGCTCGATGGCGGCCTTCGGCATGCCGAAGACGACGCAGGAGTCCTTGTCCTGGGCGATCGTGCGCGCGCCGGCGGCCTTCATCGCGGCGAGACCGAGCGCACCGTCGCGTCCCATGCCGGTGAGCACGACCCCGATCGCCCGCGCGCCGTACGCCGTCGCCACCGATCGCATCGTGATGTCCGCCGCGGGTCGGACGCCGTGGACCGCGGGCTCGTCCGTGAGGCGTACGCCGGTCGACCCGACCGTGAGGTGCCGGTCGCCCGGAGCGAGGAGAGCAACCCCGACGCGCGGTCGGTCGCCGTCGTGCGCCTCGCGCATGCGGAACGCGCCGAGGCCGTCGAGGCGCGTCGCGAGGGCCGACGTCAACGCGCCGGACATGTGCTGCACGATGATGACGCCGTACGAGGGGGTGGCGGGGAGCGCGCGCATCAACGCATGCAAGGCCGAGGGCCCGCCGGTCGAGCACGCGATGACGACGATGCGATCGGCGATCGGCGCGATCCCGGGGAATGCGTGCGCTCCCGGCAGCGCGCCGGGGAAGGGCGTTGGCTTCCGTGCGCTCGGCGGGGTGACGAGGACGGGCGAAGAGACGGGGGCGGATGCGGCGGCGAGCACCTTCGGCGAGAGGGGACGAGCCTTGGACGCGAGCAGTAGCTTCTCGCCGAGCTCGGTCGCGATCTTCGCGAGGTCCATCGAGACCTCGCCGCCCGGCTTCGCCACGAAGTCGACCGCGCCGGCCGCGAGGGCGTCGACCGTCGCCTGCGCGCCCTCGGTCGTGTGCGCGGAGACCATCACGATCGGCGTGGGAGACTGCTCGAGCACGCGACGGACGACCTCGGCGCCGTTCATGCCGGGCATGTTGTAGTCCATCGTCACGACGTCGGGCTTCGTCCGAGCGATGAGCTCGAGCGCGCTCTTCCCGTCGCTCGCGTGTCCGACGAGCTCGAAGCGACCGTCTTGTTCGAGGATGCGCGCGAGCGCCGCGCGCACGAACGACGAGTCGTCGACGATCGCGACGCGAACCTTCGGCATGGGCGGAGGATAACAGCAGCCGAAACCGAACGCGCCCACGGACGTTCCTCTCGACATGCGCGCCCTCGCCCACGTGATCTGGCCGGTGTCCCTGGTCCTCCTTCTCGCGTCATGCCGCTCGCCCAAGACCACGTCCGAGCCGAGAGGAACGGACGCTCCCGGATCGGTTGGAAAGGCCCCGATCGGCAGCGATCCGGGCGGCGTCGGAGCCGGCACGCCGTTGAAAGCGCGCGAAGGCCACGGCCTCGCGGCGTTCGCGGGCGGTTGCTTCTGGGGCACCGAGGACGCCTTCCGCCACGTCCGCGGCGTGACCGCGACGGCCGTCGGGTACGCGGGCGGCCACACCACCAACCCGACCTACGAGACCGTCTGCGACCACGGCACCGGCCACGCCGAAGCGGTCCTCGTCGAGTACGACCTGAAGGTGACCAGCTACGCGAAGCTCGTGCACATCTTCTTCGAGATCCACGATCCGACGACGCTCGACCGCCAGGGCCCCGACGTCGGAACGCAATACCGGAGCGTGGTGTTCACCTTCGGCGACGAGCAGGCCGCCGCTGCGCGCGCCGCGAAAGAGACCGCGGAGAAAAAGCTCGGCAAGAAGGCGGTGACCGAGATCGTGCCGGTCCCCGCGTTCTGGAAGGCCGAGGCCTATCACCAGCAATACGCAGAGCGCACCGGCAGCCACGGCTGTCCAACGAAGATCCCGGACGAGTCCACCTGACCGAACGCGAAGGCGACCGCGAAGGCGACCGCGAAGGCGACCGCGAAGGCGACCGCGAAGGCGACCGCGAAGGCGAAGGCGAAGGCGAAGGCGAAGGCGAAGGCGAAGGCGAACGCGAACGCGAACGCGAACGCGAACGCGAACGCGAACGCGAACGCGAACCCCAAGGCGATGGTTGACGGGTGCTGTCGATGGTTTATCATTGCGGAATCAAGATGCCCCGTCGGTCTTCTCGTCAGCTCGCGGTTGGGATCGAAGCTCCCTTGGCGACGCATGGCGGGCGTCGGAAGGGGGCCGGGCGGCCTCGGCGCTCGGGGCAAACCGTTCCGCACGACCGACGACCGGTCGTCGACGGCGACACGCCGCTCCACGTCACGTTGCGCGTACGGCGCGAGGTCTGGAACCTTCGTAGCCAGCGTGGGTTTCGCTGTGTCGAGAGGGCGCTCCGCGAAGAGCAGCGTCGCGGTGAGCTGCGCGTCGTGCACTACTCGGTGCAGGGCAATCACTTGCACCTCCTCGTCGAAGCGGACGCGACGCGCGTCCTCTCCCGGCGCATGCAAGGCTTCTCCGTGCGCCTCGCAAAAGCGGTCAACCGCATGATGGGCCGACGTCGCGGCCGCGTGCTCGCCGAGCGGTATCACGCGCGTACGCTGAAGACGCCGACCGAGGCGCGGAACGCTCTCCGCTACGTGCTCCTCAATCACGCCAAACACTCGGCGCAGGCCGGCAAGGTCGGCATGGTCGTCGACCCGTATTCGTCGGGACCTTGGTTCGAGGGTTGGCCCGAGGGCACGCCTCTGCCGCGACGGCTTCCGTGCACCGGTCCCCCGACGTCCGCCGCGAAGTCTTTCCTCCTCGACGCGGGTTGGAAGCGTGCGAGAGGCGCATCTTTCGCCGTCGCGATGCCCGCGTGCTGAGCATCCCGATCGAGCTCGCCGACCATGGCGCGCCGCCCTGCCCGACCACCGCCAGGTGAACGCCATCGCATCGACGCGTTCTTCGCGCGCACGCTCGGCGGCTGAGTCTTCGTTCCGCTTTTTGTCATTCATCCTTGCGAAGCGAGCGTGCGCGGCGCATGCTCCGCCAGCCGTAGATCGAGCGATCGGGCGGCGGGAGGAGCGATGCGACGGATGTGCCCGGCCCCGCGCCGGGGTGTGCCCCGCGGTGTGTTCGCGACCGTGTTCGCGACCGTGTTTGCAGCCGGCATGGTGGCACCGACGAACGTGGCCGCCGCAGCCCGCGAGCGCGTGGATTTCAACGATCCCGACGCCGTAGATCTGCACGTCTCGGCGAGCGTCTACTACGCGCTGATCGCGCGCCACTACTTCAGCTGGGGAGCCCACGGCCAGGCGACCCTCGTCGTAGCGCCGGCGCTCGAGCTGCAGGGGTCCGGGATGGTCAACCTGCCCGGCTCCGGCGTGTCGCTGTTCCGCATGGAGGGGAGCGCCTACTTCGCGATCACCTCGCTCCACTCGGCGCCCGTCACCATGTCGTCCAGCACCGTCGGTAACATGGTGCACGTCGAGTACGTCAACGTGCCCGACGCGCTTCGAAAGAAGTTCGGCTTGGAGCTCGGTGGCTTCCTCGATCGCCACGGCGTCAGCCCCTACTCGCAGATGGACCGGAACTACGACGTCGCTCCGATCCCCATCACGTCGCTCGGCCTCTTCGCCGGCCTGAAGTGGGTCCGGCAGCTCCACGTTGAGATGCAGAACGGCGCGCGCGGCAGCTCCCGCGTCGCGATCTACGTCCACGGGATGATGGCGGTGAAGCAGTCCGGGGACCTGCCGACCGGTGTCGAAGAGAACTTCTCGAAGTGGGGCGGGCGCTTCGGCTTCGACTTCGCCGGCAACATGGGCTGGATGCCGTTCATGAAGTTCGAGACGGGGATGATGCCCTCCTTCCGCGGCCCCGACCTGAACATGTTCCTGTTCGTCGGCGTGAAGAACGGTCTGGTGGTCTTCTAGGCGACGATGCTCGACGTCACGGATCGACGCGTTCATTGCGCGCACGTTCGGCGGCCGACTCGCTCTCCAGCGCTTCGAGGGCGTCCGCGACCTCGTCCTCGCGCGCGACCGCTTCGAGCGCGACGCGAAGTCGGGGCGCCGCGGTGGCCTCGGCCACGACGCGAATGCGGACGCGCGCGGCGTCGCCTGCCGCTGCGAGCGCGATCGCCGCAGCCACGCGCTCGACGGGCTTCGCGCTCGCGTCCTCGACCACGCGCAAGAGAGCCTCGGGCGTCGGCGCCGCCGCGCCACGGAAGGTCTCCTTCGCCATCGAGCGCAGCGCGCAGCTCCGCGAGCCACGCGCTCGTCTCGCGCCCACCGCGCGCGAGCGTTCGTCGATCGAGCTTTCCCGCCGCGCGGCTGCGCACCGCGATGGCCTCGCGGATCCGCTCGGCGAGCGCCTCGGCGAAGGACATGATCGTCGCGTGCATCTCGTCTGCGTAGGGCCCGTATTGCTTCAGGTCGACGAGGATCTCTTCCCGTGATCGACCTTCGGCGTCGCGCAGACGCACAAGCACGGGCACCGTGTTCATGAACGGCTCGCCGTCGATCACGTCGACCTCGGTCACCCCCTCGAACGGGACGAATCGCTCGGTTGCCTTCGAGCGAAGCACCATTCCATCCGTCCCGATCGTGACCCCCCCCGGTACCGCGAGCGGCAACGCGAACGCCAAGAAGATGGGGATCGCGTACGCGAACACGAAGAACTTCCCCGTGCTACCTGCGATGACGAGCGTGAACAGGAAGAACACGGCCAGCAGGAAGAGCGTCGCGCGGAAATGCCCCGCGTAGGCGTCGCGCGACTCGGCGCGGACCCGGAAGTGGGCCGCGGACTGCGCGGCGTCCAGCTTCGCGGCGGCGAGGATCCGTAGGCCATGGTCGACGTCGTCGACGGTGAGATCGATCGGGGGAAAGAACCTGGGCTCGAGGCGCACGAACGTCCCCTCCCGCGCGTCCCTCACCACGAACCCTTGGCGGATCGTCGCGCGCCGCGCGAGTACTCGGCCACCGACGCGCACGGCGTGACGATCGACGACGAGCGCGCCACGAAGGCGGGGCGTGCGTCTCCGTAGGACCCAAGAGAGGCTTGCGAAGAGGGCCGCGATGAAGGCGATGGGGATGGTCGCGACGAACGCCCCGGACAGGAAGAAGAGCAGCGCGAACGTCGCAGCCAACGCGACGACCGACACCGCACCCGCGACCGCGATCCGCCGCGCACGCGACGGCAAGAGCCCGACCTCCCCGAGCTCGCTCTCGCTCACGACCCTTCGCGGAACCCTTGCAGCACCCACCCGCTGACGGGATCGGTGAGCCCCTTGAGCTTGATCCCAGGGAGCTCCTCCGCGATCACGTGCTCCTTGATCCGATCGTACGCGACCTGCGACAGCAACACGCCGCCGAGCGGACACGCGGACTCGTGCCGCTGCGCGCGGTTCACGGTGTCGCCGATGCAGGTGAAATCGCGTCGCACGTAGCGCGAGCCGAGATCGCCGCGCACCAAGGGCCCGCAGTTCACGCCGATCCTCATCACCACCGGCTTCGCGGCTGCGTCGGCCGCCTTGCGACGCTCGTTGAAGCCATCGAGCGCGCGCTGCATCCGCCACGCGGCCCTCGCCGCGCGAAGCACGTGCGCCTCGTCGAAGCCGAGATCGTCCTGGAAGACCGCCATGATCGCGTCGCCGATGAACTTGTCGATGTCGCCGCCCTCCGCGACGATCACCGGACACATCTCGTCGAAGTACGCGTTCATCAGCGCGATGACCTCGGGCGCCGACATCTTGCTCGACATCGCGGTGAAGCCCGAGACGTCCGAGAAGAGGAGCGTCGCGTCGAGCTCCATCGCGCGCGCCGCGAACATCTCACCCTTCGCCTGGTCTTCGGCGGCCTTCACGCCGCCGGCCGAGATGTAGAGCCGCGACGCCTCTTTGTATCGACGGAGCCGCGCCTCCGCGAGCACGCGCTCGACGATCGCGACGCACTTGTCGGTCGAGAACGGTTTCACGAGATAGCTCGTGAGCCCGGCGGCGCGCATCTGCGCCTGATCGCGCTTCGTGTCGCGCGCGGTGAGCATCACGATGGGGACGTCGCGCGTCCGCAGATCGCGCTTGAGCGCGTGCACGAGCTCGAACCCGGTCATGCGGGGCATGTCGTAGTCCGTCAGCACGAGCTCGAACGCGCGCTCGGTGCCGGAGTTGGCCGCCGCTTTCTCGAGGCCGTCGGCGCCGTCGATCGCCGTCTCGACGCGGAAGCCCTGACGACGCAGGCAGTCGGCGACGAGGTGGCGCACCGCGGCGCTGTCGTCCACGACCAACACCCGCTCGCGCACCGACGGCATCGTCTGCGCGAGGATGGCGGTGAGGCGCGAGATCAGCTCTTCCGCGACGACCGGCTTCACCAGGTAGTCGTCCGCGCCCGCGTCGAACCCCTTCTCGAGATCGGAGGCCTCGCCGAGCGAGCTGCAGATGATCACGGGTATGCGCGCCAGGGCTTCGTCGGTCTTGATCGCGCTGCAGAGCGAGAAGCCGTCGCGACGGGGCATCTCGACGTCGGTGATCACGACGTCCGGATGATCGTCGCGCGTCCGCGCGAGCCCCTCCTCGCCGTCGTGCGCGAGCAGCACCTCGTAGCCGGCCTCCGCGAGGATCGCGCCGCTGTGTTTGCGCACGACGTCGCTGTCGTCGACGAGCAGCACGCGTGGCCGGCCGCGTCGTCCTCGTTCGAGCGTCGCGAGGAGCTCGTCGACCTGGAAGGGAACGGTGATCGCGGCCTCGAAGCCGTCGTCACGAGCGCGTGCGTGCTCGGCCGCGTCGAGCGCGACGACGATGGCGCGCGGGAACGTCTCCCCGAGCGGCGACGTCGAGCGCAACGTCGAGAGCGCAGCCTTCGCCGAGCGTCGGTCGACGATCGGGGCGAGCACCACGGCGCCGTGCTCGGCCTCGATGCCCTGCACGGCGGCGTCGAGGCCCGCATAGAGATCGACCTCGTGGCCGAGCGGCTCGAGGACTCGACGCAGGTAGGGCCCGAGGAGCCCAGGCGGGGAGACCACCGCGACGCGCACGGGGCGAGCGTCGTCCGGCCGCACCCTTCACGCAATCGCGTCGTGACCGCAGCGGGCTCCGACCCGCCCCCAGCTCGACACAGCAAGGTCCGGGCCGGTGCTGACTAGAGACCGCAGGTGCTCGACCGAGCTGCATACAATACGTTCGAGCGCTTCGCTCGACCCCTGCTCGCGCAGCACGACGACGCGCTGCGTGAGCGCTCACGCGTCGAGAAGCACCATAAATTTTCAGCAGATCACGTGAAAGGCCGTGTCCCACTCATTTTTACCGAGCTCGTCGATTAGGGGTGCTTCGTTGGCCCGATTGTGGCTTTCTAGTGCGGCGATGCCTTCGCACCTCCGCGCCACGCTCGTCATGGTCACGCTGCTGGGAGCCGTCTCCTGCAGCCGGACGTCGTCGAGCGATCCCGGAAAGTGGTCCTTCCCCAAGCCGACGCTCTCGAGCGGCAGCAAGACGGACGACACGGCCTGGCAGGTAAAGTGCGACGCGCTGTGTGACGTGAAGGCGAAGTCCGCGTCCCTCGACGGCCTCTGCGCGGCTGCGTCCGAGTCGGCGAAGCTGACGCTCGGACCGACGCGTTGCGAAGTCCGCCGCGCGATCGGCTTCCCCGCGATCCCGGCCTCGGCCGTGACCGACGCGGCGATCCTCGAGCTGTCTTCCAACTCGGGAGCGCCGGGCACGACGGAGAAGAACGGCTTCCTCGCGATCAAGACGGCCACCGGCTGGCAGGTCGCGCGCTCGCTCGGCAAGGCGCCGGCGATCCGCACCGTCAGCGCGATCCCGGTCGACCTCCCGGCGATCCAGCCTGCGGGCGTCCAACTCCACGTCGCCCTCATCGACGGCACGTCGAAGAGCGAGCGCGTCTTCGTGTGCGGCCTCACGGGCGACGGCAGCACCGTCTGTCCGGTCGCGGTCGAGGTCGCGGGCAAGGGCTCGAACGGCGTGATGCAGATGCAGGCGAACGCCGCTGACGCGCTGACCGAGTGGCGCGCCGCGATCGAGATCACACCCAAGGGTTACGTCGCGAAGCGCGTGTCGGGCACGCTCCCCGCTGGCCTCGCCGGCGAGCACAGCTACGTCGCCGCCGCCAAGTAGCGTCGAGTCGCGGCAGGTAGCGAGCGCACGCCGCGCCGACTAGCGTTCGCGCGTCCATGGCCGAAC
>JBKJQC010000158.1:0-3516 GCA_046593995.1 Polyangiales bacterium | reverse complement strand
CGTCTACGCCGAGCTCACGAAGAAGGGGAAGAAGACGGCCCCGAAGCACGTCACGCTGACGGTGCCCGCGTGGTCTCCCGTGCGCGGGCCGGCCGGCGCGAAGGTCACCATCCACGTCTTCTCCGAGTTCCAGTGCCCGTTCTGTCGGCGGACCGCGACGCCCGGGACGAGCGGCTTCGCCGACGCGGTCGCCGCCCACCCCGAGGTGCGCATCGTCTTCCGACACAACCCGCTCGTCTTCCACAAGCTCGCCGAGCCCGCCGCGCAGATGGCGATGGAGGCGAAGGCGCAGAAGGGGAACGGAGCGTTCTGGGCGACGCACGACGCGCTCTTCGCCGGCTCGACGCCGCTCACCATGGCGCGCATCGAGTCCATCGCCCTGGCCCAAGGGCTCGACCTCACGAAGGTCCGCACAGCGATCTCCGGTCACCTGCACAAGAAGCAGATCGACGACGACCTGGCCGAGGCGAAGCGGATCGGCGCGACGGGGACGCCGACGTTCGTGGTGGGCGACGAGCTCGTGGTCGGAGCGCAACCAATGGCGAGCTTCGAGGCCGCGATTCGACGCGCTCGTGCCAAGGCAGGCCCCTGAGCTACGGCTCGACCGCTCCCCTTTCGCGCTACATCGGTGTTCTCGACTCTCTCGGTACCTGATCGATTGAACACGGAGGCACGGAGGCACGGAGCTCCATGAAGTGCAGCCGCACGCGCTCTCGGAGGTCTTCGTCGCGCTCGCTTCCTCCCCGACCGCAGACTCTCGAACCTCCGTGCCTCCGCGCCTCCGTGTTCAATCCGATCTGCGGTGGGGCGGCCGAGAATCGCGCTCGGCTACCGAGACGCTCCTGGACTGGCGCGCGACGAGGAGCGCGAGCGCGAGGAGCGACCAGCTCGACAAGCTCGAGCGCGTCGGCTGACGAGAGTGGGGTGCGCCCATCGAGCAGCCCCCCTCGTCGGTCGCGCCGCCCGCGGGTGCGCTGGTGCACTGCTTGGTCGAGGTGTTGCACACCGATCCGCCGGCGCAGTCGTTCGACGTCGCGCACGACTTGCCGCAGACGCCGACGCTCTTGTCGCAGACGTAGGGCGAGCACGAGGTCGTCTTGCCGTCCTTCGAGACGACGCCCTGCCGATCCTCCGAGCAGGTCGTGCCTGCGCTCGGCGTGCAAGCGTTGTCGATGCACGTGTTGCCCGGCGCGCAGTGGTTGAACTCGCCGCTCACGGCCTGGCAGGTCCCGATCGCGAGGTTCGTGTCACAGCGCTCGCACGCGCCCGTGCACACGGTCGCGCAGCAGACGCCGTCGACGCAGAAGCCCGTGCCGCAGTCGGCGGCGCGGGTGCACGCCCCGCCGCCCGGCAGGAACGAGAAGAGCTCGCTCACGGCGCTCCCCACGATCATCACGTCTCCGTTGCCGACGAGCGACGCCGTGTGCAGCGTGTGCGGCAGGATCATCGGAGTCGCGCTGGCCCAGGTGGACGTCTTCTCGTCGAACAGATCCACGTACGTGAGCGGCGTCAGACCGATGCGACCGCCGGCGACGAGCACGAGCCCGTTCTTCAGCGTGGTCGCCGTGGCGTTGCCGCGCGGGACCGGCATCGGCGGCCCCTTGGTGAACACGCCCGTCGCCGGATCGAAGATCGCCACGGAGTTCTTGTCGGGGAACCCGCCCGCGACGAACACCTTGCCGCTCGGTAGCAGCGTCGCGATCTGCCCGTAGCCGATCTCGCCGACCGTCCCCGCGTCCCTCCAGCTCGAAGTGGCAGGATCGTAGACCTCCGCCGAGCCGACCGACGACGGCTTCCCCGAGGTCCCGACGACGAGGATCTTTCCGTCCTTCAGCGTCGTCGCCGTGACGAAGTAGCGCGGCTCTCTCATCGGCGGAGCTGCCGACCACGTGCCCGCGGCCGGGTCGAAGACCTCGGCCGTCGAGAGGAACGCGATGGGATCGAGGCCGCGCCCGCCCATCACGAGGACCTTGCCGTCGGGGAGAACGGCCGCACCATGCCGCGTGCGCGGCTGCGACATCGGCGCGACCTGCCCGGACATGCCGATGCCTGGGTCGATGAGCTCCGCGCTCATCGTGGCGGCGACCATGTCCTCGCCGCCCACGACCAAGATCCTCCCGTTCGCCAGCGCCGAGGCCGAGTGGCCGGCGCGCGCCTGCGCGAGCCTGCCCACGGGCTTGCGATTCACCGCCTTCGACTGCGGATCGAACGTGAGCAGCATGGCCTGATCGGTCGGCTCACCGAGCGCGTTGATGCCACCGAGCACGAGCACCTTCGTATCGGAGAGCGACGTCGCCGTATGGCTCGCGATCTCCGGAGGCGACGACCCTGCTGGAAGTGTCGACCAGGGTCCCTGCGTCACCGCGCTCGCGACGCGCCCGAGCGGCTCGCCACCCGAGGGCGACCTCTCGGAGGAGCTGCAGGCGACGGCGAGGCCGACCCCACCGACACATGCGGCGCGAATGCGGGACGCAAGGAGCATGACCACGACGATACCGCCGATCCGCCCCTCCCAGTGAACCCCGGAGCTGGGACGCGCGCTCGCCGTCCCGTTGATGACCAAGTCCGAGCTCGCGCGCACGAGCATCTGCGGCATCGTGCGCTCGGCGATCGTCCGCCAGCGGGGACACGTCGAGCACGTGTAGTCCGTATCCTTGCGCTGGCGCGTGCCGTACCGCGGGGTGAGCTCGTACGCGCGCGGCATGACCGATGCTCGAGCCACGGAGCATGGCGAGCTCGTCCACGCTCAGGATCGGAGCGACCGCGAGCGGCGCGCTCGACGCGGCGCCCGAGCCGCTACCGGGCCTCATCGGCCGAAGCCGCGCCATGCAGCGGATCTACGAGCTCGCGCACCAGATCGCGGCATCACGCACGACGGTGCTCGTCACCGGTGACACCGGCACCGGCAAAGGGCAGCTCGCGCGTGCCATCCATGCGATGAGCCGGCGCGCCCACGGGCCGTTCGTCCACATGCACTGCGCGAGCTTCGCCGAGACCCTGCTCGAGAGCGAGCTGTTCGGCCACGAGCGCGGCGCCTTCACCGGAGCGGAGCGGCGCCGCGTCGGCCGGTTCGAGCAGGCCCACGGCGGCACCGCGTTCCTCGACGAGATCGCCGAGATCTCGCCGTCGGTGCAGGTGAAGCTGCTGCGCGTCCTCCAGGAGCGCACGTTCGAGCGCGTGGGCGGGAACGTCTCCCTCTCCGTCGATGCCCGCGTCATCGCGGCGACCCACCGCGATCTGCCCACGCTCGTCGCGGAGGGACGCTTTCGGGAGGATCTGTTCTATCGCCTCGACGTCGTCGAGATCCGGATGCCGCCGCTCCGCGCGCGTGAGGACGACGTGCTCCTCCTCGCGACGGCCTTCGCGCATCGGTTCGCGAGCGACGCGGGCAAGCGCATCGAGGGGTTCACCAGCGCGGCGATGAACAAGCTGCGCGCGCATGTCGTCGCAGAAGGCGACGGCGCGCTCGATGCTGTTCTCGAGCTCGCGGACGTTGCCTGGCCACGCATGCGCGCG
>JBKJQC010001279.1:0-5926 GCA_046593995.1 Polyangiales bacterium | reverse complement strand
AGGACGTCGTCGACTCGTCGAGCGGCCTCGACGACGCCACGAAGAAGTCCATGGTCGCCACCACGGCGGCCGATCCGACGCTGACGTCGCTCCTCTACCCGTACGACGGCACGGTGCTCCCGAAGGGCGTGAAGGCGCCGGAGCTGATGTGGAACGCGCCGTCGGGCTCGGACGTGTACGCGCTCCGTCTCGAGGAAGACGGGATGTCGCTCACCACGTACTTCGACTCGCTGTCGCCCGCGCGCGCCTCGATCCCGAAGGCCGCGTGGACGAAGCTCCTCGACTCGAACGTCACCGGCGGTCCGCTGAAGATGACGCTCTTCCGTCTCGCGGGCGGCGTCGGCGGCACGCCGTACAAGTCGGCCACCCAGACGTGGACGATCGCGAACGGAAGCCTCAAGGGCACCATCTACTACTGGCGCATCAACGGCGGCCGCGTCGTGCGCATCAAGCCCGGCGCCGACAGCTTCGAGGACTTCCTCAAGCCGCGCGCGAACGAGCCCGGCATCGCCCATCAGTGCGTCGCTTGTCACAGCGTCTCGAAGAACGGCACCACCATCGCCGCGTCCGACGAAGGGGGCCGCTCGCCGTGGGTCACGTTCGACGCGCAGACCGGCGCCGAGAAGTACTACTCCGGCACCGGGAGCGGGTTCCAGGCGATCGCACCCGATGCGAGTGTCATCGTATGGGGCCAGTCCGAGAACGCGCTCCTGCGACTCTCGCGCACCGACGGGACGTCGCTCGAACCGAGCGGCCTCGCAGCGATCACGCGGCCCACGGGCATCTACTCCGCCGTGATGCCGACCTTCTCGAACGACGGGAAGACCCTCGCCTTCAGCATCCGTCACGACGGCAACTGGCTCGACTTCAGCAACAGCGATCTCGCAGTCGCGCCGTTCGATCCCGTGACCAACAAGTTCGGTGCCCACAAGGTGCTGCGCCCGAGCGGCGGGCGCGCGCTGGTCTACCCGTCCTTCTCCCCCGACGACCAGTACATCGCCTACGAGGACGCGCCGATCGCGCGGACGCGCGGCACCAAGGCCTCGCTGAAGTTGATCAAGGCCGACGGGACCGGCGACGTCCTGCTCGACAAGGCGACGAACGGCGGCGTCGTCGACATCGACAAGACGATGGCCTACGAGCCGACGTTCAACCCCGTGCTCGCCGGCGGCTACTTCTGGGTCGTCTTCGTGAGCGAGCGGCAGTACGGAAACCGACTGACGAAGACGCTCAGCGCCGATGCAGGTACCTGCGCGGCCAGTGGCTGGGCGACGACGCCGTGCCGCTCGAAGCAGCTCTGGGTCAGTGCCATCGACGCGTCGCCGAAGCCGGGCGTCGATCCGAGCCACCCCGCGTTCTGGCTCCCCGGCCAGGACCTCGCGGACCAGAACATGCGCGGCTACTGGGCGCTCGACGCCTGCAAGAAGCTCGGGGAAGGGTGCGAGGCCGGGTTCGAGTGCTGCGACGGCGCGTGCAAGACGCCGGACGGAGGCGGCGCCAAGGTGTGCGTCAAGCCGCCGCCGGGGACCTGCGCAGCGACCGGAGACAAGTGCACGACCACCGCGGATTGCTGCGATGCGGCCGTCGGGGTCGAGTGCATCGGCGGCGTCTGCGGCAAGAAGGCACCGTCCTGAAATCGGCGTCGACGCGCTGCGACAGCGCCCCAGGTCGACGAACGACGAAGATGTCCGAGGGGCCGGCGCGTGCGAAGATGCGGCATGCGCCGCTCGCCGCTCTTGCTCGCCTTTCTCTGCATGGCCTCGGGGACGTACGCCGCGTGCGGCAGCGATGCGAGCAAGGACGATCCCGGCGCGTACCAGGATCTGAACGACACCGGGGCCGCCGACACGTCGATCGCCCAGACCGAGGGCGGCGCCGAGACGATCGCGCCGGGTGAAGAGGGCGGGTTCGTCACCGACGCGATGGTCGGCGACAAGAAGGCGGTCGCGATCGTCGTCGAGCCGGCGGTCGCGACGATCGTGGTGAAGAACGGCGACGTGAGCGCGGCGTCCGCGCCCTTCAGCGCGAAGGTGAAGTACGATGACGGCACCACTGCGCCGATCGGCTCCTGCGTGTGGAACGTCGACCGCATCGACGTCGGCTCGATGACCGCGAGCACCTTCAAGGCGACGGGCAACGCCGGCGGCAAGGCGAAGGTCGAGTGCTCGGCGGCCGGTCTGAAGGGGAGCGCGATCGCCGACGTGCGCCTGCAGGACGTCTTCGACGGCTCGAGCGGCCTCGACGACACGACCAAGAAGGACATGGTCGCGACGACGGTCGCCGATCCGACGCTGAAGAAGCTGCTCTACCCGTACGACAAGACGGTGTTCCCGAAGGGCGTGCGCGGCCCCGAGCTGATGTGGAGCGCGCCCGCCGCGTCCGACGTCTACGCCATGGTCCTCTCGGAAGAGGGCATGACGTTCACCTCGTACTTCGACTCGCTGTCGCCCGCGCGCGCGACGATCTCGCCCGCCGCGTGGACGAAGCTCCTCGACACGAACGTGACGGGCGGTCCGCTCACGATGACGCTCTACCGCCTCGCGGGCGGCGTCGGCGGGACGGCGTACAAGTCGACGACCCAGACGTGGACCATCGCGAACGGGAGCCTCAAGGGCACCATCTACTACTGGCGGATCAACGGCGGCCGCGTCGTGCGGATCAAGCCGGGCGCGTCGGCGCCGGACGACTTCCTCAAGACCACGTCCGCGGCCGGCGGCGCGACGGGGTGCGTCGCGTGCCACAGCGTCTCGCACGACGGCTCGACGATGGTCGCGTCCTACGAGAAGGCCGGCCCGCTCCCGTGGGTCACCTTCGACGTCGCGACCGGTGGCGAGAAGTTCTATGCGAGCGGCTCGAACTCGGGTCTGCAGGCGATCTCGCCGGACGGCTCGCTCGTCGTCACCGGTCAGACGAGCGGAGGCACGCTCCAGCTCAATACTTCGTCGGGCATGTCGTTGGAGCCGAGCGGCGTCGCTGCGTTCGGCAGCGCGGTCGCACACGCCGCGTTCGCGCCCGACGGCAAGTCGCTCGCCTTTGCCGTGCGCAAGGAGCCCAGCAACTGGGTCGACTTCCTCGAATCCGACCTGAAGCTCGCGCCCTTCGACGCGGTGACGAGGCAGTTCGGCACCATGAAGACGCTGGTCCCGAGCGGCGGCGGCGTCCGCACCTACCCGTCCTTCAGCCCCGACTCGCAATGGATCGCGTACATGGAGGGGCGGAAGAACCCCGTCTCCCCTACGGCGACCGCGTCGACGCGCCCGGCCTTCGGCGATCTGCACATGATCAAATCCGACGGCACGGGAGACGTCGTGCTCGCCGAGGCGAACAACGGCGGCGTCGACGACATCGACAAGAGCCTCGCCTTCGAGCCGAACTTCAATCCCGTGATCGCGGGCGGCTACTTCTGGATCGTGTACGTCAGCAGTCGTCAGTACGGCAATCGTCTGAACAAGACCTACGACGCCTTCCGCGACGGATGCGGGAACCCGAGCTGGGCCGCGAGCCCGTGCCGCTCGAAGCAGCTGTGGGTGACCGCGATCGACGCGTCGCCGAAGCCGGGCGTCGATCCGAGCCACCCCGGCTTCTGGCTCCCCGGGCAGGATCTCGGAGACCAGAACATGCGCGGCTACTGGGCGCTCGACCCGTGCAAGAAGCTCGGCGAAGGGTGCGAAGCCGGCTTCGAGTGCTGCGACGGCGCGTGCAAGACCCCCGACGGCGGCGGCGCCAAGGTCTGCGTGAAGCCTCCCCCCGGCACGTGCGCCGCGACAGGCGACAAGTGCACGACGACCGCGGACTGCTGCGACGCCGCGCTGGGCGTGGAGTGCATCGGTGGGGTGTGCGGGAAGAAGGCGCCTTCGTGATCGGGTCTTGGGTCTAAATTAGCGCTCGAGAGGTCGTCAGTCGTCAGTCCGAGACGAGAGAGCGAGACCGAGAGGTCGAGAGTCGAGAGTCGAGAGTCGAGAGCCCGAGCGGAGCCAACGGCCGCTTGATGTCGTCTCGAGTCTCGTCAGGGAGCTCTCGACTCTCGACTCCCGACACCTCGACTGCCGAACGGGCCCGCGCGAGCAGCGAAGCGCCCGCGTGTTCAAACGCCCTGCGTATCCTTGCTCCACACGTACTTGTGGATCTGGAGCTGGAAGCGCGCGGGGAGGTGATCTTCGAGCATCCACGCGACGACGTCCTTCGCATCGACCGCGCCGAAGACCGGTGACACGAGCACGTGCCCCGCGCGCTCCGCGAGGCGATGGGTGCGGATCACGTCGCGCGCCCACTCGTAGTCCTTGCGGTCGGCGAGGACGAGCTTCACTTCGTCGCGCTTGCCGAGGTGATCGACGTTGCTCCAGAGATTGCGGTGCGACTCGCCACTCGCCGGTGCCTTGAAGTCGACGATGCGGTGCACGCGCGGATCGACGCGCGAGATGTCGCGCTCGCAGACTACGGCCACGCACGCGCGGTCTTGAGGTGCGCGAGAAGCGCGCGGAGTCCGCCCTCGCCGACCCCCGCGAGCTCGCGTTCGCGCGCCTCGTCGAGCGCGATGCCGAGAAGCTCGCACGCCGTACGCACGGCCTCGCGTAGGCCCTTGGCCTCTCCCTCGCGTAGGCCCTCGGTCTTGCCCTCGCGCAGGCCCTCGGTCTTGCCCTCGCGCAGGCCTTTGGCCTCTCCCTCGCGCAGGCCCTCCGCGCGATCCGCCGCTCGGTCGAGACGCCGTTCGATCTTCGCGTCGCGCCGCATCTCGGCGATGCGCTGTGCGGACGGTTCACGCGACAGGATCTCGAGCGCGCTCTTCGCTTCGGCCATGATGCGATCCTCCTGTGCGAGAGACTGTAACGCCTTCTCGCTGTCGAAGCGAAGGAAGCGGGCCCATCGTTGGAGCAGCACGCCCTCGCCCTCGGCGCGTGCTTGCTCGACGCGCGGGAGCTGGACGACGTGCAGCTCGAGCGCGTCGCAGAGCGTCTCGTGATCGTGCACCTCCAGCACGCGGTAGACCGAGTGGAACCGGCCAGTGCGCGCACGCGGCGCGAGGAATACGACGCAGACCACCGGCGTGAGCCGATCGAACCGATCGCCGCGGCGGATCCGCGCGCCGAAGAGCCGGGCCCAGTGGTAGAGCCACCGCTCGCCGAGCGCACGGCGGAGATCGCACTCCATCTCGACGTCGACCACGCGACCGTCCGCGAGCTCGACGAGCACGTCGAGGCGCAGGCCGCGGTCTGACACCAGGTCCTTGGGCAGCTCGCCGTCGACCACGCGCACGTGCGCGATCGGCGACGATGGCCGGAGCACGGCTTCCAGCAGCGACAGCAGCAGCTTCTCGTTCGCCGGCTCGGTGAAGAGCATCTTGAAGACCACGTCGAGCTTCGGGTCGAGGAGGGCCATCGACACGGGATGTGCATCGCACCGTCTCCGTGCACGCGGATGCGGACAGACTACGTCCGCGGATTCCTCGCGCTCACGCGGATGAACGCACCCCGTCGCCGACGACCCAACCCGGCGAGGAGCGCGAGGAGCGCGAGCAGCGCGAGCAGCGCGAGCAGCGCGCCAAGCAGCCACCTGCCGGGGACGCGGACGGTCTCGCAGCCTCAGCCGCCGCTCTCCTCGCTCGACGGCGCAGCCGACGGCGCGCACACCCTGGTGTCGATGGTGCAGAGATCGCCCGTCGCGCACTCGGTCGACGGCGCGCAGAGCTGCCGACAGCTGCCTGCCGACGGATCGCATCGATACGCTCCTCAGCTCGTGATCTTGCCGTCGGTGGACGTGGACACTGAAACCCCTCGCCGCGCTCGTCGTCGCTGGAGCTGCAAACAGGTGCGGAAGGAGAGGTAAAGGCGACAGCGCCATAGGGTCTACGCGCGAGGGCGGCCGGCGCCGTGGCGCATGGAGCGGGTGACGATTACGGCCACGCGCGTGCGGTCTTGAGGTGCGCGAG
>JBKJQC010001161.1:0-8099 GCA_046593995.1 Polyangiales bacterium | reverse complement strand
GCGCGGGGTGGTCCATCGCGACATCAAGCCGGACAACATCTTCGTCACCGACAGCGGCGGAGACCTGTTCGTGAAGGTGTTGGATTTTGGGATCGCGAAGGCGATCGATGACGGGCTCGCCGCGACGCGCACCGGGGCGGTGCTGGGCTCGCCGTACTACATGAGCCCAGAGCAGGTTGTGGGCGCGAAGTCGCTCGACTCTGGGACCGATCTCTGGTCGCTCGGGATCGTTGCATTCGAGGCGCTGACCGGCCGGCGGCCGTTCGATGGCGAGACCATAGGCGCGCTCTCGATCGCCGTCTGCCACGGCGAGCTGCCAGTGCCGAGTCGGATCGCGCCCGAGCTAGCGGCCGTTGACGCTTGGTTCGCGCGTGCGTGCGCGCGCGACCGTGCGGCGCGATTCCCGAACGCGCGGGAGATGAGTGACGCGCTCGCGGCGGCGCTCGCGAACGCGCCGCGCAAGCTGTCGGCGCGACCGCCCGCGCTGGCTGCGACGATGCCGCTCAGCACCACCGCTGGGCTGGGTGTGCGGTCGAGCCTCATGGGCGAGAGTTCTGCGCCGGCGCCGCGCTGGAAGGCCTTCGCGGCGGCGGGTGGGATCGTACTCGTCGGCGCGGGGCTCGGCGTGTGGTTCGCGACGCGCAGTGCGCCGACGACAGTGGTGGCGCCCGCGACGGCGGCGGCCGACGCACCGTCGAAGGACACCGCGACGGCGACGGCAGCGACAGTGGTCGAGCTTCAGGAGCCTGCTGCTTCGGTGCAGCCGCCACCGGCGGGCACGGCACCGGCTGGAACGCCGAACTCGCCGACGGCAGTCGTATCGGCAGCGTCGGCCAAGGTCAGCGAGGCGCCGGCCGCGAATCCGAAGGGTACACCGAAGGCGCCGTCCGCGGTGAAGCCGCCACCCCACGCCACCAACGCGGTGCCACATGAACCGAACATCTTTTAGCCGGAGGTCGCTGAAGGCGACGGCTGTCGCGACGATCGTCCTGATCCTCGCGACTTCCACGGTGACAGCCGCCCCCTCGCCGAGCGACGTCGCGTCCGCGAGAAGTCTCGTCATGGAGGGTCGCACGCTGCTGGACAAGGGCGACGTTGCGGCGGCGCGGGACAAGTTTCGCGCCGCGTACGCGTTGGTGCCGACGCCCATCATCGGCCTCGACCTAGCCCGAGCTCACGCCGCGCTCGGCGAGCTTATCGAGGCGCGCGAAGTGTGTTCGGACGTCGCGCGCCTACCGGTCCTCCCGAAGGAGTCTTCCGAAGGCAAGAAGGCCCGATCCGACTGCGCGAACCTGAGCGCGATCTTGTTACCGCGAATCGCAACCCTCACCATCGTCGTCAAACCCGCGGCTGCCGACGTCGCAGTCGATGTCGACACGCATCCGCTTCCAAGCGAAGCGATCGGCAGCGCGCACAAGGTCAACCCCGGCTCGCATACGGTCCGTGTTCGGCGCGGAGCATGGGAGGAGACGAGGGTCATCGAGTTCGCGGACGGTGCCGTGAAGATTGTGAAATTCAGCATTCCGCCATCGCCTGCGATGAAGAAGACCGACGGATCCTCGGGGATCGCGGAGCGACCGACACCGCCAGCTCCTCCATCTGACACTCCGGGCACCGTGGCAAAGATCGGGCTGGGTGTCGGCGCCGTCTTGATCGGAGTTGGCGGCTACCTCGGGTGGTCGGCGCGTAACAAGTACGTTTCGGCGCGCGACGAGCACTGCGACGCGGGAGGCTGCGATGCCGAGGGGAAGACCTTGACGGAGGATGCACGGGCCCGCGGGAACGCTGGCTCCGTCGTCTTCGGCGTTGGTGCCGCCGTCGCCGTGATCAGCGGCGTGGTCTGGCTTGCGCTCCCGGCGCCCGAGAAAACCGCCCCGCGAGCAACGCTCGGCGTCGGCCCAACGAGCATCACGTTCAGCGGGAGCTTCTAGAGATGTTGATTATTAACATCGCGCGTCTGCGGCGGCTGCTCCTGCCAGCCGCAATCGTGGCAGTTGCGCAAGCCGTACTCAGCTGCAACACCGTCTTCGGGCTCGAGGATCTCGCGGGTCGGCCGATCGAGGACACCGGCAACGCTGGCGTGGAGGAAACGCAAACGCGACTGATCGCGCTTGGCGCCACGCATACGTGTGCATCGACTCCATCGTGGCGCTGTTGGGGGTCCAACGACAGTGGTGAACTCGGTGACGGCACGACATCGACATTGCCGCGGTCGGTCGCCGGTAACCCGATTCCTCTTCATGATGGCGTCGCTGAGTTGTCCCTCGGCGACGCGTACAGTTGCGCAAGGTTCAACGATCGCACCGCGCAATGCTGGGGGAAGAACGACCACGGCGCGCTCGGCGATGGGACGATGATGAATCGACCATCGCCGACTGGCGTCAGTTCGCTTACCGACGTGGCGCAGATCGCGGCGGGCGGCTTGTTCGAGCAAGACACCTGCGTGCTCCGCCCCTCGCCGCCCCAGCACTCGTGCGCGCGCCTGTTCGACGGAACGGTTCGATGTTGGGGCGACAACCGCGAAGGCCAGCTCGGCGACGGAACGTTGATGACCAGCACGACGCCCGTGAAGGTCAAAGGGCTGGAGAAGGTCACGGCGATCGCTCTGCGTCGCCAGCACACCTGTGCGCTACTCGCGACGGGGACGGTGATGTGTTGGGGGGCCAACGCGAACGGGCAGCTGGGCGATGGAACAGCTGTGAACAGCTCGACGCCGACGCCGGTGGTTGGGCTCGCCGACGTGGTGCAGATCGCGGTCGGCGCTGCGCACACCTGCGCGCGCAAACGAGATCGCACTGTCTGGTGCTGGGGACTGAACGACTACGGCCAACTCGGCATCGGTACGGCCGTTGAAGAGCACCGTCCGCGCCAGACGACCAACCTCGTCGACGTCGTCGAGGTTGCGCTCGGGGGCGGTCACAGTTGCGCGCGCCTTCTCGACGGCAGCGTGAAGTGTTGGGGCGCGAATGCCGCCGACCAACTAGGGTTCAAGACCACGACGGCATGTGCGTGCGGCGGCACCAGTTCCTGCGCGATGACACCGGAGCCCGTCCCGGGATTGGCAGAGGTCACCGACCTCGCGCTCGGCGCCAGGCACACGTGCGTCCGCGTGAAGGCCGGCGGGACCGTGAAGTGCTGGGGCCAGAACGTCTCGGGCCAACTGGGTGATGGGACGACAGACGGTCGCGCTGTTCCCACGGATATAAAACTCTGAAGCGGACCGCGCTGCCTGGTCACGCGCGCGTCGGGCGAGGTGAGCGCCCGGTCGCGGGGCGACGTGTTCCCCCAACCACCGGCGGCGGCGGGCTCGACATCCCGAGCCACCAACGTGACGCCGCCCAGGTTTGGCGGCTCGGGAAGAGTCTGTAGCGCGATCGGAAGATTCGTGAAGGCGCGCCACATCGCGCAACCGAAGCCGGGTGTCAGTGGCCGCTTCGATCCGCGTAGATCGGGACGTGAGACCGAGGCCATGAGCGCGCGCACCTCGTGACCGACCTTCAGGCGTCGTCCTCGCGCACATCGCCACCGAACGTCGTCCTCCAGTCGCTGCTGACGCGATCACAAGCTGCTCGGGATGATCGATCGCTTCATGGGCTTGATCGGCGGACCCGGACCGAAGGTGCCCGACGCGGAGGTCGTCTCGGTGTCTCGGTCGCCGCGGAGCGAGACGGCGCATCGGCGATCCTGCGGGTAGGGTTCCGCTCCGCCGGTACCGTTCGAGCGATCATCGCCCCACTAGCTGAACACCATGCGTCGCGTTCCTTAGCAGGTCCGCCACCGTGAAGCGGCTTGCGCACGGCGAATGGTCGGTGTTCCCTCGCGGCATGTCGGACGTGAATGCCGAAGCAGTCGGCGCCAACGATGCGGGCGGCGAACTCGCCGACGCCCGGAACTTTGCTGAGGCGATTCCGTTCTACGAGAAGGCCCTCAGTCTCGCGCCGGACTGGTACGCGCCACAGCTCAATCTTGGCATCGCCTGCAAGCATACGGGCGAGTGGGCCCGTTCCTTGGCATCCTCCCTCCGCGCGTTCGAGCTCGATCCGGCGCGCGCATCGAGCGGAGCGCTCTGGAACGCGGGTGTCGCCGCCACAGCGCTCGGTGACTGGCCGCGGGCACGGTGGGCGTGGAGCAAATTCGGGTTGACCGTTCCGGAGGGCGAGGGCCCGATCGAGATGAACATCGGGACGACGCCGATCCGCGTCAGTTGCGACGACCGCCCCGAGGTCGTCTGGTGCGATCGCCTCGATCCGGCGCGAGCGCGCGTCGAGAGCATCCCGACTCCCGAGTCGGGCCGTCGGTACCAGGATCTCCTGCTTCACGACGGCGAGCCAAGAGGCAAGCGCCGGTATCGTGGTCAGCTGCTGTCCGTGTTCGACGAGCTCGCGGTACTCGAGACGTCCCCCTTCCGCACTTGGGGCATCGAGGTCGTAGCTCCGTCAGAGGACGATCTCGACGAGCTGTTTCGTTCGGTTGGCGACGGGTGCGAGGCAGCGTTAGAGGATTGGTCGGGTAGCCTCGAGATCATGTGCAGGCAGTGCAGCGAGGGCGTTCCCCACGAACACCAGCCTGAGCCCACGCCGCCTTGGAACGGCGAGCGCCAGATCGCCATCGCCACGGTCGACGACGCCGTCTTCGCCCTGATCAGCAAGTGGGCGAAATCGAGTCGCCGACGCGCGGCGTCCCCGCCCGAACTTCTGCTGCCCTAAGGGGCGACGCGCTCCGCGCGCGAATGATCGCGCACGTCGGCAGCGTCTTCGCCAATTGGAGCGACTTCTCCGTCGCCAGCTGCGGCAAAGTGTGCTTGAGGCCGCGATGGCTGCAAAGGCGCGGAGGCGGCGAAGGCCGCGAAGAAGGCCGCGAAGAAGGGCGCGAAGAAGCCGGCGACGAAGAAGGTCGCGAAGAAGTGGCGAGCCGATCCGTGTTGCCGTCAGGTTGCCGTGACCCTGCAGCCCGACGCGGGACCAGACGGTACGGCGCACCCCCAGACGGGATCCGAAATCTCCACGAATTCCCGCACGATCGTAGCCAAGATCGCGACTCTGTTGAGGTTCTGCGGGAAGCCAGTGAAGGGGTTCGAATCCCGTTGGGTCGTGGGCGCGCGCGAGCATTTCGATCACTCGAGGCCGCCGCGGTATTCGTTCAACGGGAAGGATGACGCGACGCTTCGCGACCTACGCCCCTTCAAGAAGTCCGCATGCGCGGATGGCGCGGAGCTTCAGCGGCGCCCTCGGACTGATCCACTCTGCGGCGCGTTCGAGATCCACTCGGGCGGGTCGGCGCGACCGTGGCGTTCGCAGCGTGCAGCGCTGCGTCGAGCGGCTACCGCTCACGACGGCGGAAGGCACGTCGTGGGCGGGAGGAGGGGTCCGGGCTCGCTTCCAGCTGTTCGAGCACCTTCCCGAATTGCGCGATCTGCCCCTCCGAGAGCTGCGACATCGCGTCGATCATGAGCCGTTCCCTCTTCGGCGCAATACCCGCAATGAGATAGAGGTGCGTGGACAGGTCGAGCGCGTCGGTCAGGATCTCGAGGGTCCGGAACGACACATCGACGACTCCGCGCTCGATGCGTGAGATCTTGCTGACGGAGCATCCGGCCCGCAACGCGAGTTGTCGCTGCGTGATGCCGCCACGCTCGCGAAACCGGCGCGTGCGCTCGGCGATGGATTTGACCCAGGCTCGCTGGAACCTCGAGCGGTTCGGCTGCGACCGTTTCGGCGACACTGCGGAGAGGATCCCGCGATCGGGCGGTGTGGGCAAGAGCTGGAGTCGCTGTGGTGGCTACGTTTCGACCCCGCGACGATACGCGAGACGTGACCGAGGCGCGGCAACAGGTGCAAACAATGCCCCTCCCATCAGCGACAGCGTTCGACGAACGCGCGCCGCTGCGGATCATCGATCGATTGTGGATCCACCACCGAGACTGCCGCCTTTACGGCCGCCGGCGCCCAACGAACGACGGGTGCGTTGGACGTGAACGCGAGTTCGGCGAGCGCGTCGAGTTGTGACTGCTCCCATGGAAGAGAGCGGTGCAGCTCGTCAGCCGCAACGAGCACGGCGCCCACTCTGGTGGGAACTATGGGGCCCAGCCGAGCTACCACCTCACGCGGGACCTCGAGCAGGTCCATGGCTCCCGACGAGCGTCTCGAGATCGCCTGATTCGCGATCACGACGCGGCGGTCATCGTCGGTCGCGAGCTCGAATACCGAGAGGCCGTCCGCGTCGTCTGCGGCGAGCTGAAAGTCAGCGCGTGCTCTCTCGAGATCGCGATCCTCGCCGACCCATGCCGTCCTCTTGACGACGATGCGGATGATGATGGACATCGCCGCGCATCACGCTCACGAGGCGCGCAGTGCGGCGAGCGTGCCTTCGATCGACTCGCGCACCACCGAGTTGGGCTCGTCCTGCCGGCGCGCTTCCAGGGCTGGGATCAACGCCTTCGCGTTTCGCTGCGCGATCGCCTGCGCCGCTGCGTCCCGAACGTCCGGTGACGCGTCGCGCAGCGCGACAGCGAGCGCTCGCAGCTCCGACGTCGAGAGCACGTCTTCGTGATCGGCGAGAGCGCGTACGAGCACCATCCGAACGTCCGGGTGTCTCCGAAGGTGCGCGAGCCCCGGAAAGGCGACGGGGGCGGCCTTCTCGAGAATCGCCGCATACAGATCGACCTTGTCGGGATTCGCGTCCGTCAGCAGCACTCGCACGGCGTCGTCGATGGTTGCGGCGTTCGGGGTGCGGATGACGGACTCGAGTGCCACGCGTAGCCCGTCGGGACTGCCGGCGAGAAGGGTGATCAAGCGGTCCTTGCGCGGCAACGTCCAAATGGCGTTCGTGCTGCCGACGAACCGACCGAGATCCTCCTCGATCGCATGGCCGAGCTTTCGACGCTCCTCGGCGTGCGCGAGCAGCTGTTCGGCCTCCTCACCGGTCCTCGGCGCCGGGAGACGCGCATCGGCGGCGACGGGCTGCGAAGGCACGCTGATGCGCTGCGGGTCGAGCGCGGACACGGACGGTGTCATCATTTGAATCCTCCGAATCGGGCGGCCTCGGATTCTGGCACGAGCTTGAAAAAGAGCTCGTTCGCGAGGGCGTTGAGAGAGCCGAACGTTTCGCGCTGGTCGCGGAACGACCGCGCGACGACGCGGGTCTCGATCTGGACGGCGCGCGTGAAGGTCTCCGTCATGATCGCGTTGCTCACGGAGACGTGGACTTCGCGATCTCCTCGTTCCTCGAACATCGTCACCTGGATCACGGGCTGAGCGGACGCCGTGACACCGCGGACCGCCGCGACGGCAGGCAGCGCGATGCCGAGGTCGGCAAGGTCGCTCCAATGTTTGCCATGGTCGAGGCGGTCGACCTTGGCGAGCTCGAGGCTGCGCGTCAGGGGCCGACGCCCCAACTCGGACTCGCAGAAGCTCGCGAATCCTTCGAACTCCTCCAGGCACCGATCGAGAACGCCCTTGCGGTCGCCGTACGTGTTGAAGTGCGGGTACTCCCCATCACCGACACGCTTCCAGTTGAAGTAGAACCGGTCCTGCTGCACTTGCAGTACGTGGTCGCCGCCCTTGCTGATCAGCCAGGTCCGCATGGGTGCGACGCCGAAGCCGATCGCCGGTCCGCCGACGGCGGGTTGCAGCTGTTTGGTCGGGTACTCGGGACGGCGACCATGCCAGTAGAGACCCGTGGCCACGGCATCGAGGCCTGCGACGGGCTCGAAGACGAAGCCGCATACCACCTCGACGATGGGCGGCTCGCGCAGGTGCCTAGGAGAGGTCAAGGGCGGACCCAGCTTACCGCTCCGTCGACACGTCCGCGAGGTTTCGTATTCCGGCTTGGGCGCGCCCACGCCGCCGCGGCGACTCGTGGTGTCCCTGCGCGCATCGCGGACGAACGTGGGTGCGTCGCCGACGAGCGGTGGAACCGTGATCTCGCGACCACGCTGTCGCGGTCAACGCTTCGCGGCCGCGCGCGTGGTCGTTCACCCGAGCGCCTGCGCTCAGGCCGTCCGCGCAGGGCGCGGGCTCTTCGTCTCGTTCACGGCGTCGCATCGACGGCAGGTCGCCTCGACGACGCCGGTCACGACGTACTGCGCGGTCTTGTACTCG
>JBKJQC010000985.1:0-2561 GCA_046593995.1 Polyangiales bacterium | reverse complement strand
GGGTTCTCCACGCTCTCCGCGTACTTCAAGCAGGAGCGCGTCACGGCTGGCACCGACGACGTGCTGCTCCTCACGGGCGTCGCACCGAACTCGTCGCCGCCCGTGAGGAGCAGCACGTCGTCGGTGCCAGCCGTGACGCGCTCCTGCTTGAAGTACGCGGAGAGCGTGGAGAACCCGCCGAGCGCGGTCTGCGTCGTCGCCGTCGAGACCGTCAGCGGATCGAGCTGCCCCTGCCAAGCGGTCAGGGTCAGCAGCGTGACGTCCGCGGTGCCCTGCGCGGTGACGACCGAGGTCTCCGGGACGGAGTCGGTGCCTCCGTCGGTCGGCGCCGCGGTGACGGGATCGCTCGACGATCCGCAGCCGGGGGCCGCGCACGACGCTGCGCTCACCGCTGCGATCGCGATCGAGCTCGCCAGGGCACGGGATGCGTATCGAAATAAGCTCAAGATGCCGCGATCAGACGCCTGCACCTGAGCAGCGTCAATCCGACCACGAATCCCCTGACGCTCAGCGCGCGCAGGCGTCGTGCGTGATCGCGTGGTCGATGTCGCCGAGCGGATCGAGGACGGTCTGGACGAACCCACGGAGCGCGCGATCCGCGATGCCGCTCGCTGCGCGATAGGTGATCCAGCGCGCCTCGCCGAGCACGAGCCCCGCGACGGGGGTGTAGATCAGATCCTGCGCGGAGGGCCGCACGCCGTTCGCCTCGAACACGTACTCCCACACGCCCGATGTCAGGGCGGCCCAGCCGAGGGCGCCGGCGAGGCCGAAGCCGCACGCGCGCCCGCGGAGATAGAGCTCGCTCCCCATGACGCCGTGCCCGACGACGTTCAGGTACCACGCGTCGCCGTCCCATTCGAACGCGTTGCGATGGCGATCGAAGATCGGGGGCATCGTGTACGCCTCGCGATAGTGCTCCCCCCAGGTGCTCGTCTCCGCGAACGGATGCGGCCAGATGTACGCCTCGCTCAGGCGCAGGGTCGTGAAGAGGGCCGTCGCGTGGACGATGGGTGGGAGGAAGCGCGGTGATGCCGGTGGAACGGCGCTGCTGGTCGTGACGGCCGTGGCGAGCGCGAGGACGGTGATCATTTCCCGAGCTTTGCGAGCGCAGCGCGGATGGTCTCGACCTCGGGACGTCCCCCGACCTTCTTGTAGATGACACGGCCGTCGCCATCGAGGAGCACGAAGGTCGGCACCATCGAGACGCCGAACTTCGCGGCCACCGGACCACCGGCGTCGCTCCCGACGTCGACGCCGAGCGTCTTCGCCCTCCCCTTCAGCTCGTCTCGTAGCCCGTCGACGACGGGCTTGGCCATGAGGCAAGCGCCTCAGTAGTTCGAGTAGAAGTCGATGAAGACGGGCGTTCGCGCCGCGCGCGCCTCGGTCAGCTGCGCGGCGGCGTCGCTCGGGCTCTTTCCCGGGCGGAGGACGAAGTACGCGAGCGCGACCGCGCCGATCTGGAGCACCCAGGCGAAGCGCTGGTAGCGCGCGAAGCGCGAGCCCTCTTTCGCGGGCGGCTTCCTCGCCTCGAGCCAGAAGCCCACGACGAGGAGCGCGAGGCAGCCCGCGAGGAGCGCGTAGGTGACGGGCGGCGGCATCTTGTGTTCGAGAGCGTGTTCGAGCGCAGTCTACTCGGCCGGGGTCGGCGCCGCCGGTCCGGGTGCCGCGAGCAGGCCCTTGATCCGATCGCGGAGCTCGCCGAGGCGCACGCGGTGCAGCCAACCGAGGAGCCCGACGGCGGCGGCCCACAGCGCGAGGAACGGTACGAACGCGACGCTCGTCACGTAGACCAGCCGCGGCTCGAACGGCCGATCCTTCGTCACGAGCTCGCGCGAGGCGCGCACCCAGCGCGACGCGCTCGGCAGCGGCAGCGCGACCGGCGCCACGCCCTGCAGGACACCGGCCTTGGCGAGCGCGGCGAAGCCTTGGTCGTTGTAGTAGTTGGCGGAGTTGTTCTCGAGCAGCTCGCCGGCCTTGTTCTTCTCCTGCACCAATCGATACTCCCCCTTCCCCTGCACCGAGGTCGTCGTCTGCGGCAGATCCGTCGGGGGGGATCCCTGCTCGGCCATGCGCGAGATCGACGACGTCGACACCACGAGCACGCCGAGCGCGAGGCCGACGATCGCGACGCGCGAGGTCGAGAGCGCCTTGCCGTTCAGCATGCGCGCGGTGACGCGGAACAGCCCGAACACCACCATCGCGGCGAGGAGCGCGACGAACGCCGGGCGCGCGAGGAACCACACGCCGGAGAGCGCGACGGCGACGAGGAGCCGATCGTGGCGCGTGCTCGCGACGATCCACGCGGCGACGATCGCGAGCGCGATCGCCACGAAGTGCGCGTCGTCGATCAGCCACACGATGCGGTCGCCGCCGATCATCGCGAGCGGGTGCACGTGGTGCGGGAGGCCCACGGCGAGCGTCGCGTGGCTCGCGGTCAATGCGTGCTTCGAGGTCGGCACGGTGAGGAACCCGCCGAGCTTGCCGATGCGCGCGCTCCCGAGGCTCTGCACGCGCGCGGAGTGATGTCCGGTGCGGAGCGCGATCATGAGCTCGGATCCATC
>JBKJQC010000485.1:0-2568 GCA_046593995.1 Polyangiales bacterium | reverse complement strand
ATCGACTTCGTGTTCTTGAAGAAGTGCCGCATCGTGATGCCGAGGCCCTTCACGGCCTCGACGAGGTACGACTGATCGGACGCGGTGCGCCCGGGGCGCGGCACCGGCGTTCCCTTCACGCGGTCGTAGTTGACGGATCCGACGTTCGGCAGCGGCATTTGTCAGGTCCTCAGGCGTGCGCGTCTTCGGCCGCGAGCGCTTCCGCACGCGCCGCGAGGAGCTCGCGGCGATCGCGCATCTCGTCGCGACGCGAGACGAAGGTCGACTTGGTGAACATCGAGAGGAAGATCCAGAGCGGGAAGGCGATCATCGCGAGGAGGACGACCCAGTTGAGGGCGTCACCGATCACGCGGAAAGCGTCCTGCGTGGCGAGGCTCGAGCGATCGAACGCGACGAGCGCGATGCCGGTCATGAAGATGTTCGCGAGGCACGCCGGGAGCAGCATGCGCCAACCGAGCTTCATCAGCTGGTCGTAGCGGAAGCGCGGCAGCGTCCAGCGGATGAAGATCTGGAACCAGCAGAGGAAGGAGACCTTCCCGAAGAAGGTCAGGACCTGGATCAGGATGACGAGGACGTGCGGCAGGCCCTGGTGCCAGAAGACCTCGTCACCGAGCGCGAGGGTGATCCCGTCGCGGTGGAGGAAGGGCACGTTGTAGCCGCCGAGGAACAGCGCGACGACGAGCGCCGACGACACCGCGAGCTCGATGTACTCGCCCGTGTAGAACATCGCGAACTTGAAGCCCGAGTACTCGACGAGGTACCCGGCGACGATCTCGGACTCGCCTTCTGGGAGGTCGAACGGCGTGCGCTTGGTCTCGGCGATCGCCGCGGTGAAGAAGAGGACGAAGCCGAGCGGCTGCACCCAGACGCCCCAGGTGTTCTCCCCCTGCCAGCGCGCGATGTCGTCGAGCTTGAGGCTCGAGTACACCATCATGCAGCCGACGATGGAGAGGCCCATCGCGACTTCGTAGGAGACGAGCTGCGAGGCCGCGCGGAGGCCGCCGAGGAGCGAGAACTTGTTGTCGCTCGACCAGCCGGCGATCGTCGCGCCGATGATGCCCATCCCCGCGAGCGCGAACACGTAGAGGAGGCCGACGTTGATGTCGACGACCATCATCGGGACCGGCGGGAACTGCTTCAGAGTCGACGCCGCGGCGCACTGACCGAAGCGCGGGATCTCGGCCCAGAAGTTGTTGTGGATGGACTCGAGGCAGAGCGTGTCGGCGAAGGGGATCACGCCCATCAGCACGATGGGCGGGAAGATCGACAGCATCGGCGCGAGCGAGTGCAGGAGCTTGTCCGCGTTCGGCGGGATGAAGTCCGCTTTGAAGATGAACTTGATCCCGTCGGCCAGCGGGTGGAGCAGGCCGGCGAGCGTGATCTTCTTGCCGAAGATGTTGATGTCGGCGCGGTGCGGACCCATCCGGTCCTGGATCATCGCCATCTGCCGGCGCTCGACCCAGGTGAGGATCGCCGCCGCGTTCACGGCGAAGCCGACGATCAGCAGGATCTTCGCGACCGAAGCGATCAGGTTGATGAGGTCGATGCGGTTCATCTGAATCTCTCTAGGCTCGTCGGACCGAGATGGGCGGTGCGCTTCACTCGGCGGGCGTCGCGGCGGGCGTCGCGGCAGACGGCGGCGGCGCGGGGTTCGGATTCGTGTTCCGCGGTCCGGTGGCGGTGTCGACGGCAGAGCGGACGTCGCGGTAGCGCGTCCAGGGGACCGCGTGCCCGAGCAGGCGCCCGAGACGCCCGACGATGTCCCACGCGGGGAGCGAATCGCCGGCGGGGCGCGGGCCTGCCTCGAAGGCCTGCTCGTAGCCCTGGCGGTTGATGAACGTGCCTTCCATCTCGGCCCAGCTCGCGGCCGGGAGGACGACGTCCGCGATCTCGGTGAGCGGACCGTGGTTCGACGCGATGGTGATCAACTTCCCGCGACCGAGCGACTCGATCGTCGCCGCGTCGATGTCGGCGATGCCGCCGAGCGCGAGGACGACGCCGACCTGACCGGCGCCGATCGCGTCGCAGATGGCGTCGAGCGGAGCGATGGACGCCGGGGCCGCTGCCATCGTGGCGCCACGGACATTCGGGTTGCGATCGTTGTCGCGGAGGATCTTGTCGCCGTCCCAGTCGTCGAGCCGCGCCAGGTGGAAGCTCTTCACACCGAGGAACTGGCGCGCGAGGTGCGCGAGGACGAAGTTGTCCTCCGTCGAGTGCTGCGCGGAGAGGATGACAGAGACCTTGCCGACGTTGTTCTTGAGGATCTCGGCGGCTGCCTTGAGCGCCTGGCCGGGGTTCGCTGCGCGCCGGTTCTTGCCGCGACCGAAGTACCCGCCGAGCACGCGCGCGTCCTGCACGCGGGCGTGGGTGAGGATCCCGTCGTCGCACATCCAGTACTTGTTGACCGCCTCGTTGTCGCGCGGCCGGAGGCGCGGGACCTCGCCGGTGCGCGGATCGTAGTCGAGCCAAGCATTGCAGCCGGTGGCGCAGCCCGGGCAGATGGTCGGCACTTTGCGCAGGAACCAGACGCGCGCCTTGAAGCGGAAGTCGCGCTCACGACGCGCGACT
>JBKJQC010000828.1:0-5212 GCA_046593995.1 Polyangiales bacterium | reverse complement strand
CTCTTCGCCGCCGGCTCGAACCGCGCGGCGTCGAGGAGGAACCCGTTCCGGAGAGCGAGCGCGGGATCGGCCGCGTCGGCCTTGAAGGTGTCGTGCGCCTTCTGCAGGAGCTCGGTGAAGTCGAGCTCGTCGTCGCCGGTGTACGAGAGTCCCCAGCTCTGGAGGCGTCCGATCGCGAGCGAGTCGATCGCCGTCCAGTCCTCGTACTTGTCGCGCTTGATCACGAGCCACCCGTTGGGGAGCCCCTTCGCCGCGCCGCTCTTGATCTCGCGGAAGTACTTGGTGACGCCCTTCGCGTAGGCGTCCATCACTTCCTTCACCGGCGAGGTCGCGGGGAGCGTCTTGTAATACGCCTCGGCGGTCCGTCGCAGCAGCATCGAGCGAAGCGTGATGTCCTGCTTGCCGAGGTTCGACTGCAGGTTGCCGAACAGCTCCGCGAGACGCCCGGACGCGACGCGGCGCAGGAGCTCCATCTGCGGCGCGCGATCGCGGGCCATCATGTACCCCTCGGCGAGCATCGCGTCGTGGATGTTCCGCGCGTAGACGTGGATCATGCCGCGCTTGTCGCGGATGACGCGCACGGGCTCCCGCAGCTCGGGGAGGACGAACGTCTGCGCGGTCGCCACCCCGTCGATCTCGTCCCGCGGGTAGACCTTGGTCGTCGGCGTCGGCGTATCGGGATCCTTCCCGCAGCCGTGCGCGCCCGCGATCACGATCGGGAGAGCGATTCCGAGGAGTGCGAGGGTTCCGAGGACGCTTTTCGTGCGGCGCATGTCGAGCGGTTCGCTACCGCGGCGTGCGTCCGCGGTCCATCACGCGTGTCTCGTCTACGGCGATCACGACGAGAGCGAGACGCCGGGCTCGGACTCGGACTCGGGCTCGGACTCGGGTCGAGACGAGAACGGCTGCGCGGCGGCGTGGCGCGCGCCGCGCCGACGGAGCGCCGGGATCAGCGCCAGCGCGAGGACCGCCCACCACCTCTCGGATCGGTGAGTCGAGGTCGGGCGTTGGGTCTTGCAGGCGCAGCTCCCCGCCGTTTCTTCCTCGGGGGTCGCGCCGATTCCGCCGTCGTCGAGCGGACCGGCGTCGGCGTCCGCCTTCGGGGCGTCGCTCATGCGGATGTCGTCGAAGACGACGGCGCCGTTGCCGGTGGGCGCGGGGTCGATGCGGAGCCGGGTGATCGTCCCGCGGTAGAGCGGGTTGTCGGCGAGCCGCACCAACACGTCCGCGGGGGTCGAGCCGCTCGGCAGCGTGAACTCGACTGCGCGCGATTCGTCGAAGGTCGGCGCTGCCTCGGTGGTGAAATACACGCGCGCGGGACCAGCGAGCGCGCTCGCGGCCTTGATCGTGATCCCGGGATAGGCCGCGGCGTCGAAGCTCGTCTCCGGACCGAGCAGCTGCGGATCGTCGCCCTTCGCGGTGAGCACGAGCGTCTTCGCGCTCCCCTCGGCGTTCGCCTCGGCAGCGCCGCCCTCCGTCCATCCCTCGAGCATCCCGGCGTCGAAGCTCCAGCGGATCCGCGAGTAGATGTCGACGGGCGCCCACGCCTTGAGGTCCCCGCCGTTCGCCGTCTGACGGCCCTCGACGTTGGTCGGCGCGCTCGCGAAATCGGTCTTCGTGTAGACGCCCGGGACGTCCTTGACCCACACGCGCACGTCGGGCGCGTCGGCGGCGCCGATGGAGTAGCGGGCGCCCTTGACCTTCATGCGCAAGCGCTTGGTCTCCTTCGGCGAGACCGCGTTGATCTTCACCGCGAAGTCCTTGCCGGGGGCGTCGTGCGGCGGGTTGTCCATTCGCGCGTTCGCGTCGCTGATCTCGAACGTGCCGGGGTGGTTCCAGTCCGTCTCGATGTCGTAGTGCACCGCGGAGACGAACGGATCCTCGACCCACACGCCGAGAATGACGTCCTTCGCGATGGCGTCGCCGACGTTGCGAACGACGAGGTTCACGACGTACTCGTCGCTCTCCATCACGTCGACCACCGCGGCGCTCGGTCCGTCGCTGAAGCGATCCGTACCGTCGGCGTCGGCGTCGACCTCGAGCTTCGGCCACGGCTTGGTCGTCGGGGCGGGCGGGGCGCACTGCGCGCCGATGGGGAAGCCGCCGGCGGGAGAGATCTTGAGGCGCGCCTCCGTCTGCGGGCCCCACGAGCCGTCCTCGCCGATCTTGTCGGCCGGATTGTTCCGGTTCCACAGCCGCTGGAACGCGACGACGTCCTGCCCGCGGAGGTTGACGGAGCCTGCGCCGACGTAGTCGAAATGGAAGCGATCGAACGAGCCGAGCCACTTGAAGCCGACGTTGGTCAGCGCGGTGCGCCAGTTCGTGTTGTCGGGATCCGACACGTCGATCGCGATACCGGTCTCGTGGTTGCTCGAGCCCGGGGCGGCCACGGCGGGGTAGCAGTCGGAGCGACGCCAGAGGAAGTATTGCTGCGCGACGGTGCGGAACATCGACGACACATTGATGCTGTCGGTCCGCGAGGCTGCGGCCTTTCTCAGCGCGTCGTACGCCGGCTTGATCAAGTACGGGTGCGTCGAGGGCACCGCGATCTTCGCCTCCGGCGCCACCTTCACGAGGACGCCAGGCTTCAGGCACGTCGCGATCTCGTCGAGGATCTGCTGCGAGAGTCCGAGCACCACCGAGGAGGAGGTCGAGCAGGTCGCGCGCGCGATCTCCTGATCGACGGTGAGCGCGCCCGTCGTCGTGGCCAGCGCTTCGTTCGCCGTGCCGTCGACGGCGCACCCCTCGGCGACGCACGCGGCGAAGAGGCTCGCGCAGCAGACCGCCGCGCGGAGGAGACGGAGGGTGCGCGGTGTCCCGCGCAGCATCACTCGTTCTCCGCGTCGATGATCAAGCTGCTCCCGAACGAGGTGCCGATGACCTTCGCGAACTTCCCGTTGCCGTCCGAGTCGGCGTAGGCCGCCGCGACGAACCAAGGGCGCGTGATCGGGCCCCCGGCCAAGGCCTGCCAGTTCACGCTGTTGCCCGTCGAGAGCGTCACGGTGACCGCGCGACACGCCGGATCGCAGTTGTCCGGACCGGCGACCGTGGCGTAGCTGAACCCCACCGGCTCGGTCGCCTTGATCGCGAGGCGCTGCCAGTCGGCGTTGCACCACGAGCAGGGCGTGTCCGGCCAGGGGACCTTCTTCGGAAGGGGCGTCTGCAAGGGGAACAGATCGCCGGGCAGCACGCTCTTCGAGACGTCGAGGTAGTTCCCCGTCTGACTGAAGTAGTTCTCTTGTGCGTTCTTGATCGCGGCGATCATGTTCGTCGCTTCGGCCATCTTCGCGGTCCGTACCCACCGGCCGTATCCGACGCTGGCCAGCGCGGCCATGACGCCGATGATGGCCGTGACGACCATGACCTCGACCAACGTGACGCCCCGGGTGCGCGCGCGCGACAGCGACATCAGGGTTCGAAGGTAGCACGGCTCGACGTGCACGAACCTGGCTCCGAGCCGCTTACACGTCGCACAACCGACGACGCGCCAATCGTTGCGCGGCGCGACGAGGCGACCGCGCGACGGGGCCGCTGCGGCTATCCTCGATGGGTGCGCCGGCGCCCGAGCCTTGCGATTGTCCCGGTTTTTCTCCTGCTTGCGAGCTCGTTCGCCGTCCCCGCGTGCTCGCTCGACGCGGCCGGTACGGATCCGAACGAGGGGTTGTTCGACGACGACGGTCTGGGGGACGCCTCCGCCGACGGCTTCGGGACCGTCGACAGCGCAGAGCTCCCGGACGACGGCCCCAGCGACGAGGTCTCGGTCGATGCGACCGCCGACGTGAAGGTCGATACGACGATCGTCGACAGCGGCGTCGTCGGCGACACCGGCGCGCTCGACACGACGGTCGTCGACACGTTCATCGCGGACACGTTCGTCGCGGACACGTTCGTCGCCGACTCGCGCGACGCTGCCGACACCGAGCCGCTCCCGGACACCTCGTACGACGCGCGCGACTCGGCCGTGTTCGACACGGGGCCGTTCGACAGCGGGACGTTCACGGACGGCGGCGTCCCCTGCAACGAGCCGGGCGCCATCGTCTACCGCGGACACTGCTATTTCCTCATCGGCCCGTCGGGGATGACCCTGAATTGGTTCGAGGCGCGCGATGCGTGCACGGCGCGCGGCAATGCGCATCTCGTGACGATCACGAGCTCGCAGGAGCAGAACGCGGTGCGCGTGCTCGGCAGTGGCGAGCGCTGGATCGGCCTCCGTCAGCCGGGGGGGAACGGCGTCTACGAGTGGCTCGGCGGCGGCGGCACGAGCGGCTACGACAACTGGGCGTCGGGCGAGCCGAACGACAGCGGCGACTGCGTGCGGATGATCGCCGACCACACCTGGGCCGATCATCCGTGCAACACGACGTACCCCGCCGCGCTCTGCGAACGAGACTGAGCCCGCGAGCGCACGACGGCGTGTTCTCGCCCGCGGAGACCGCGAGCCGTTGCTATGATGCGCGGGCTCCCATGGCTCGTTCGTCCGCGCCCCCGCTGAAGCTCGGCCGCTACGACGTCATCCGACGTCTCGGCGCCGGAGGGATGGCGGAGGTCTACCTCGCGAGGTCGCGCGGCGCCGAGGGCGTGCAGAAGCTCGTCGTCGTGAAGCGCATCCTCCCGGCGCACAACCAGTCGCCGCGGATGAAGCAGATGTTCGTCGACGAGGCGCGGCTCTCGATGCGCCTCAACCACCCGAACATCGTGCAGGTCTTCGACTTCCAGGAGACGGCCGAGGGCTTCCTCCTCTGCATGGAGTTCGTCGAGGGGCTCGACCTCGGTCGCCTGATGGGCGCGGCCAAGCAGAAGGGGCAGCGGCTCCCGCCGTGGGTCGGCGCGTACATCGTGATGGAGGCGGCGCGCGGGCTCCACTGCGCCCACGAGCGCAAGGGCGAGGACCACTCGCCGCTCGACATCGTGCACCGCGACGTGTCGCCGCAGAACATCCTCCTCTCCTACGACGGTGGCGTGAAGGTCGCCGACTTCGGGATCGCGTCCGCCAAGATCCTCACCGAGGAGGCCGGCGTCCTGAAGGGGAAGTTCGCGTACATGTCGCCCGAGCAGGCGCGCGGGGAGACGGCCGATCGGCGTACCGACATCTTCGCGCTCGGCATCTGCCTGCACGAGATCCTCACCGGCCGCGCGCTCTATTCCGGCCTCCACGGCGACGAGCTCCTCGCGGTCGTGCGCAAGGGCGAGCTCGAGGCGCCGAGCCTGTGGG
>JBKJQC010000752.1:0-8480 GCA_046593995.1 Polyangiales bacterium | reverse complement strand
GGACTGGAGCCAGGCCTCGAAGCGTCGCGATCGGCAGACTCTCGAGCCTCCGTGCCTCCGTGCCTCCGTGTTCAATCGATCAGGTACGCCGAGTTCGAGAATCGCGATCGCTGATTTGGATCTCGATCGCGCTCGGAGCTCAGAAACAAGAACAAGATTTCCCCCCGGGCTGAACCCGGGTTCAGCCCGGGGGGAAAGTCTTGCGACCGTCATCGAGAATCGGCGCTCCCTGAATTCAGGCGACCGCGCGGACCTGCTCGACGCGGATGATGCCCGCCTCGCTCGCGCGATCCACGTCGGCGCGGATCGACTCGACCGACGTGGGATCGGTCGCGTCGGCGCCCACGATGCCGACCGCGCGATTGCGGCCGCTCTGCTTCGCGCGATAGAGCGCGGTGTCCGCTACCCCGAGCACGTCGTCCCAGCGGAGCGCCTGCGGCTGCGCGTCCCAGAAGGGATAGATCGCATAGCCGATGGAGCACGTGACCGAGAGCGTCGCACCGCCCGGGAGCTCGAAGCGGTGCCCCGCGACGCTCGAGCGGATGCGCTCCGCGAGGATGCTGCCCGCGGCTTCGTCCGCATCGCGCGCGACGACCACGAACTCCTCGCCACCCCAGCGCGCGACGACGTCGTGCCTTCGCACGGTGTCGAGGAGGACCGCCGCGAGCTGCTGCAGCACCGCGTCGCCGGCGTCGTGTCCGTGCTCGTCGTTCACCCGCTTGAAGTGATCGAGGTCCAGCATCATCACCCACAAACGAAGCTTCGGCGCGTCGCGGCCCGACCAGTCGCGCTGGATGCGGTCGACCTCACCGGTCATGAACTCCTGCAGGTAGCGTCGGTTGCGCAGGTTCGTCAGCGAGTCGACGAGCGCCATCTCCGCGACCTGCAGACGGAGCACGATGTTGTCTCGCCGCGATCGGTACTCGTGGAGCGCCATCATCGACAGCACCGTCACGTAGAGCATGATCATCGCCGGCAGGAGCCGGAGCTCCGCGGCGTGCGGCCCGAACGCGGTCACCGCGCTCATCGGCACGAGGTTCGGGATCATGTAGAGGTGGTACGCGACGGGGCTCGATCCCATGTTCACGAGCGCGATGGCGTTGATCCCCGTCTGACAGACGGTGAGGATCGCGACCTGCATCCCGTCGAGGTGGGGGAACGCCGAGAGGTTGAGCACGCAGAACCCGATCGCAGTCAGCGTCGAGCCGATCGTGAACGCGACGTGCCGATGCCGCGTCGACGCGAACCACCCCTTCGCGCGCTTCGCGTGCTGCACGAACACGATCCGCACGGCGACGAAGGCGCAGACCATCCAGAAGATCGTGTGGACGTGCGGCGCCCGGCGGAAGGCGTCGAGGAGCAGGAAGTACAGGAGCCCGAGGACGCATCCGAGGCCGAGGAACGACGCGCGGCTGCGACGATAGAGCTCTTCGACGAGCGCCTCCTCGACGGCCTGCTCCAGCGGAGGGCCGTACGTGTCGCTCGCGGCCTCCCTCACGGGAGCCGTCTTGGTGTGCTCGTCCCGCTGCAGAAGGGCGCCTCGTCGCCGAAGCGTAACGCGTGGTACGCCTGTCAGTCGATCGCGCCGCCGGCCAGTCGACGCACGACCGGGATGACGGATTCGTCGCTCCTGGCCCGCGCGTAGGATGCTTTCGCACGTCGGCACCCTTCGCGCAGAGTGGCGACCAAGGCCTCCAAGCGGCGGGCGTAGGCCTCGCGCGCGCGGGCATCGAAGGTCACGTCGATCGTGGCGCCCGTCTCCGCGTCGACCAGCTCGAGGTCTCCGTCCCACGGAGGGTCGATGTCCTCGGGGGAGAGGATCTGCACGAGACGGACGTCGTGTCCTGCCGAGCGTGCGCGGCCGACGGCACGCGGCCACGACTCGGTGTCGCCATTGGGAGCGAGCGCGTCGGTGACGACGACCAACACACCGGCGCGTCCGGCGCGGCGGAGCAGCTCGCTCATGGTGGCCTCCGGATCGAGCTTCGTCTCGGCGGAGACCTCGTCCGCGGTGATGCGCAGGAGCTTGTCGCGGATGGCGCCGTACTGCCCCTTCCCGCGCTTGGGCGGCCCGACCTCGACCCCGCGCGCGGAGAGGGTCGCGATCTGCGCGCGCTCTCCTTCCGCGAGGGCCACGTAGCCGATGGCGGCGGCGACGCGTCGCGCGAGCTCGAGCTTCACCGGCTCGCCCGTCGCCATCGACGCCGAGAGATCGACGGCGATGCGCACTGCGGCCTCCTCTTCGGCGCGATAGCGTTTGATCACCGTCTGCTGGCTGCGCGCGAGGACGTTCCAATCGAGCCGCCGCAGATCGTCCCCCGGCGCGTACGGTCGGTGATCGACGAACTCGGGGGACTGGCCGCGCCGTCGCGACATGCGCGAGCCCTGCCCTTCGGTCGCCGTGCGCAGCGCGAGATGCCGCCGCAGGCGATCGAGCTCGGCGAGCTCGCCGGCCGAGAGGAGCTCGCTCACTCGGCGCTCGGCTCCGAGGGGGCTGTGCGCGCAGGCAGCGGCGGCGGCGCATCGTCGATCGCGTCGTCGTCCTCGTCGTCGTCCTCGTCGTCGAGGCGCTGTTCGGTGATCTTGATCGCGCGCTCCTCCGCCGACACCATGCGACGCGCGCGCTCCCAGGCGACTCCGAGGAGCACCAATCCGATCGCGCCCCAGACCAACGCGGCGCCGAGCGCACCGATCGTGTGGCTGTCGTCGCCGGCCTTCTGGAGCTCCTGATTGAACGCGTAGAACGCGAACGCGGGGCTCGGAGCGGCGACGAGCATGATGCGCGTGCCGCGCTCGAAGGCGCCGAGGATGGTGAAGAGGAGCCACGGCACGACGAGCGCGATCACGGTGGCCGCGATCGTCCACGCGCGCGCGACCTGTGGCATCGCCGAGCGGCTGCGCGTCCGGAGGAACGCGGCGAACCCGACGAGGAAGAGCGTGAACATGAACGTGTAGAGGACGACGATCGCGAGCGCGCTCCCGGCCGACGAGCGCCCCGGTGACGTCGAGGGAGCGCCGATCACGGAGCGCAGTCCGCCCGGCTGCGAGCCGAGCACGCCGCCGAGCCAGCACATCGAGAGCGCGAACGCCGCGCAGAGCACGATCAAGACCATCCCGCGCAAGAGCCCAGGGCCGAGGAAGCGCCGCAGCGGACCGGCCGAGATGCGCTCCCAGCGCGCGCGCACGAGGCGGCTCGGAGCGAGCGGTTCGCCCACGAAGAGCGTCACCGCGAGCATCAGGAGCGTGGCGAGGATCACCTGCATGAAGAGCGCGGCGCCGACGGCCGCGGACCCATCGACGCGGAAGCAGGTGAGGAAGCCGACCACCGCGATCGCCACGGTCGCTCCGACGAGCCACCGCTTCGTGCCGCTCGAGCGATCGTCGTTGGCTCCGGCGAGGTTCGACGCGGTGAGCGAGGCAAAGAGCCAGAACGGGAGACCGAGCGCGACGAGCGGCCAGAGGATCAGCCACAGCACGTAGTCGAGCCCGAAGGGCACCGCCGTGTACGTGCTCGCCCACCAGATCGGCCCCGTGGCCTGCACGGCGGGCCACTTCTTCCGCGTGACCGACTCGCCGACGGCCCAGGCCATCGTGAAGAGGAAAGGGATCGCGGCCGCGGGCACGATGATCGACACCGCGAGCGCGGATCGGAGCGTCTGCGTCCGCGACGCGACGGCGAGCCCGAACGCCACCGCCACCGCGGCGGCGATGATCACGTAGAGGACCGCGACGATCAGCTCGGCCGGGCTGACGCCGCCGAAGAGGAAGGGGATCGCCGAGAGCGGGAAGAGCGCGAGCACCTGCAGCGTGATCGTGCCGAACGCTGCGAGGAACTTCCCGCGCGCGACGTCCGCGGGGGTGAGCCCGGTGAGAAGGAGCGGCTCGAGCGTGCGCCCCTCTCGCTCCGTCGCGATCGCACCGGCGGCCGCGGCCGGTCCCATGAGCGAGACGTAGAGGAGCAGGATCGACACGAAGCCCTGGAAGAGGCCGACACCGAGCGACGCCGGTCTCCCCTTCGGCCCTTCGAGGCTCCCGATCGACAACATCCCGAGCCCGATGAGCGCGACGACGGCGCTGATCTGCCAAGGGAGCCGCGGGAGACGGAGCGCCTGTCGGAGCTCGCGGACGAGGAGCGGGTTCGGCTCGCCACCGAAGCCACCACCGCGCGGTGCGGCTCGCGCGCGCGTCGAGTGCGGCACCTTGGTCGAGGTGCTCACTGCACGTCTCCGCGGGTGACTTCGAGGAAGATCCGCTCGAGCTCGTTCCGCTCCGGCTCGAGGCCGACGAGCAGGATGCCGTTGTCCACGAGGACCTTCACCATGTCCGCGAGGGCCTGATCGTCCCCCTCGTAGATGATGACGCAGTTGCCGCTGCCGGCGTCGCCGATCGGCTCGACCTCGACGCCCTTCGGCGAGAGCACGTCCGACACCATGCCGGTGCTGCCGAGCACGCGCAGGCGCGCACGACGGCGGGGTCGCTCGTCTCCGTTCGCACCACGATCGAGCGCGCGCGCGATCGCGTCGACCGGACCGGCCGCGACCAGGCGCCCCTTCTCGAGGATGCCTACGCTCGTGCACATGTCCGCGAGCTCCGCGAGGATGTGCGAGGAGAGGAAGATCGTCTTCCCCATGCGACGGAGCTCCATCAGGAGATCGCGCATCTCGATGCGGGCGCGCGGATCGAGATCGCTCGCTGGCTCGTCGAGGATGAGCACCTTCGGATCGTGCAGGAGCGTGCGCGCGAGCTGGATGCGCTGCTTCATGCCCTTCGACAGCTCGGCGACGAGGCGTTCGCGGAGCGATCCGAGATCGGTGAGCTCGACGACGGCGGCCACCGTCGATGCGCGTTCGTTGACGGGCACGCGATAGGCGGCCGCGAAGAAGTCGAGGTACTCGCCGACGGTCACGCGCTCGTACACGCCCGGGTGGTCGGCCATGTAGCCGATGCGTCGGCGCACGGCCTCGGGGTCGACCTCGACGTCGATGCCGTCGATCTCCACGCGGCCGGAGCTCGGCTCCATGAGCGTCGCCATGATGCGGATGGTCGTCGTCTTGCCTGCGCCGTTCGGGCCGATGAAGCCGAAGATCTCCCCCTTGCGAACGTGGAACGAGATGTCCTTCACCACTTCGCGATCGCCGTAACGGTGGCTCAGGTGGCGGACGCGGATCACAGCTGCGTCTCCTTCCCCTTGGGCTCTTCCTTCTCGAGCTCGCCCTTGCCTTTGCCGCCGCCGAGACCGACGACGCGGATCAGGATCGCCTCGCGCTCGATGGAGAGGCCCGAGATCGACCCGCCCGTCGGACGCACGATCGCCGTCGCGACCGGGATGTGGAAGGGGAGCGCTTCGCCGGGGGGGAAGCTCGCGCTCGCCCACGACGTGACGATCGCGTCGAACGCGTCGGCAGCCTCGAGCGACGGATGGTCCTTGTCGACGAGACCGGTACCGAGCGGACCGTCCGAAGACCCATAGGGCGAAGCGCCGACCCGGAGCCGGCGATCGACCGCGGTGCCGTCGCGCGCAGTCACCTTGGCACCGGGCGGCACCTTGCCGAAGTAGCTCGAGCGCGCGGGCGCTGCGGAGCTCGTCTCCGGGTGGAGCACGACGTGCTCGAGCGTCCACGGCGTGTTGTTGATCAGGGTGAGACGGGGTCCGTTCCCTTCGAGGACGATGCCGCCCGGGATCTCCTTCCCGCCTTCTTCTTGGACGACGATCGTCTGCCAAGGGTGCGCGCGGACCGCGCGCACTGCGATCGCGCCCTTGTCGATGTCGATCGATGCGTTCTCGACGAAAGGCTCGACGGCGTGCACCGTGTCGATCGGCCGCGCGGCAACGACCTCGACCACACTCGGGTCTGCCACGTAGAACGCATGGAACGCCGTCGACGACCCGTGCGTCGCGCCGCCGGCTACATCGACGATCTGCAGCCGCCGCGCGCGTCCGCGGAAACCCTTGCCGAACTTCCCGAGGCCGACGAGCAACGCGAACATCGCGAGCGCGAGGATCGGCGTCATCTGCAGCACCGAGAGCGGGCGACCGAGCTTGCGCGCGCGACCGAACGCCGCCGGACCGACCAAGAGCGCGTAGATCACGACGAAGAACGCCGCGATCCCGAGCGCCGGTCGGAAGCCGTGGTTCGGGTCGAGGAACTTGCGGACGCGATCGTCGTCGTACCAGCGCAGGCCCGTCCCGGCCGGGAGCGACATCAGCGAGGTGCGGTGCACCCGCGCGCGCGACCAGAGCGCGAAGATCGTCTTCGGCGGCTTCGCATCGACGGCGCGCGACCACGGATCCCGCCGGAGGAGCCACACCTCGCCGAGGCCGTGCGCGACGAAGTCGCCGTCGTCGCCGTCCTTCGAGACGTCGCCGCGCGCGAGGCCTGCGCCGCCGAACGTCTGCGTGGGACCGCCGGACGCGCTCGTCATGCGCGCCTCTCCCCCGAGGAAGGTCTTCAGCACCGGGCTCCGGAGATCCTCCTCGCGCGTGACGGACAATACGAGGGTGCCCCCCGACAAGACGTAGTGCTCGAGCGCGTCGAGCGCGCGACCAGAGAGGCGCGAGACGATGTCGCTCGGCGCGACGACGAGGACCGCGCCGCTCCATCCGCCGGCTACGTCCGCGAGGATCGGGTCTCCCGACTCGCGCGCGATCTGCACGGTGGTCACCTGCACGATGGGCGCGCTGCCCCACGACGGCGGCGGCGCGATGGGCGGAGGCACGTACGGATGCACGCCCTTCGGGCCGTGCAGCGGTCCGTGCGAGGGGGACGGGAACGCCTCTTCACCTTCGTCCGCGCTCGCGGGCGGGACGTCGACGAGCTTCGGACCGCGCGCCTCTTTCCCTTGGATCTCGACGATCGTCGCGACGCCTTCGATCGGTCGCGTCAACGTGAGAGCGACCGTCCCCACTTCTTCGGAGCCGGTGCGGAGGATGACGTTGGGAAACGTGCCGGGCTGCAGGTGGAAGGGCACGAGCAGACGCGCGGACTCGCCGGCGGCGAGCGACACCGGGACACGGACGCTCGGACGGCTGTCGGGGTTGCGCTCGTACGACGCGTCGATCGCGACCTCGCCGCGCCACGCTGCGCCGTCGGCGTTGTCGAGCGTGATGACGGCCTCGTTCCAGCCGACGACCCACGGCGCGTCGCGTCCCTGTACGTGGGCGACGTCGAGCCGCGGCGTCGCGTCTGCGGTCGCTGCGACGAGCGACGCGACGAGTCCAGCGCTCAGACTCAGGATGAGGGCGAGGATTCGGCGCATCGGATCCGCGGAGGCGAGTGACGGAAGGAGCTTAGCGCTTCTTCGGTCCGACGAGCGTGCGCAGGGTCGCCTTGGCGACCTCGACGCCTTTCGGGTCGAACATCTTCACCACCACTTCGTATTCCGCGCGTGCGCTCGACTCGGGCACCGGGCAGTCGACGACGGCGCGGATCGTGCCACGCGCCTTCTTGTCGTAGTCGATCGAGAGCCCGGCCACGATGAAGCGCGCGTCGTCGGGGAGCGAGTAGGCGATCGCCACGTTGCCCGCGAGCTCGGCGAGGTTGCAGAGCGCGATCGCGTGCACGCAATCGAGGTGGTTCCGCACGGCGCGTCGATCGCGGAGCGAGACCTCGGCATGACCGCGGCGGAGCACCTCGACGTGCGCACCGATGCTCGAGGTGTACGGCGCCGCGAGACCGATCGCCGCGGTGAAGATCCGCGTACCTCCCGGGAGGCCGTGGAGTCGATCCCAGGCCTCGCGGATCACGTTGCGTTCGGAGTTCGCGATGGCGGAGGGCGAGAGCGCGGCGAGCATCACCCCTGTCTGGGGTCTGACGGCGCGCGCGTCAAAGCGGCGATCGGGACTGCCGCACGGCCGCGACCTCGCGACTGACCTCGGCCGGCCGAGATCCGACGGTCGAGAGCACGGCCTCGACCACGGCGTCCGTGGTGATGCCGTCGGCTTCCCCTTCGAACGAGCGAATCATGCGGTGACGGAGCGCGGGCTTCGCCACCCGCACGACGTCGTCGAACCCGGCGTGCATCCGGGCGGCGGACATCGCGACGGCCTTTGCGCCGAGCACCAACGCCTGCGCGGCGCGCACGCCGGCCCCGACACGGATCGCCCGACGCACGATCGGCGGCGACTCCGGCATCGCCGGATCGCACGCGCGTACGAGCCGCGCCGCATAGCGCAGGATCGGCTCCGCGACCGCGACGTCACGACACGCACGACGCATCCCGAGCAGCTCCTCTCGCTCGACGACCGCCGTCGGCATCTCGGTGATCTGCCCGGTCGTGCGACCGAGGACCGCGACCAGCTCGTCCTCGCTCGGCGAGGGGACGAGCACCTTGAACAAGAAGCGATCGAGCTGGGCCTCGGGCAGCGGGTAGGTACCCTCCATCTCGATCGGGTTCTCGGTCGCGAGCACGAAGAACGGCTCGTCGAGCACGTGCCGCACGCCCGCGAGTTTCTCCGCTTGCTTGGCCATCGCCTCGAGGAG